>PMBQ01000210.1 GCA_003152955.1 Candidatus Bathyarchaeota archaeon | reverse complement strand
CGCGTCTTTGCTCCCAGACACGCCATGCATCTCAATAACTGCACAAGAGGGGGCATACCTTAAGACCCTACTGCAGAAGGGTGCTGTCTCAGGACGGCTGGTTACCAAGACTTGGCGAGGATGGAGACAGATCCCGATTGTTACGGCCGACTTACCGGCCCGACCTGGCCGTGACAAGTTCGCTTTGCTGTCAGGCCACATAGACTCATGGTATTACGGGGCAATGGATAACGGAAGCGCAAATGCGGGAATGCTTGAAGTTGCCCGCATCATGTCGAAGTACAAAAAGCACCTTCGACGTGGGCTCAGGGTAGCCTTTTGGTCAGGGCATTCGCATGGAAGATACGCTGGCTCGACATGGTATGCAGACAACTTCTGGTTGGACCTGGAGAAGAAATGTGTTGCTCACGTGAATGTTGATTCTCTCGGCGGGATAGGCGCAACACTGCTCAGCGAAGCACCGGCCATGTCTTCGGCAAGAGACCTCGCCTCGTTAGAAGTCGAGAAAGTAGCGGGGCAGAAGCTGTCGGGGCGCGATCTTACGCGAGCTGGAGATCAATCGTTAGTGGGAATCGGGATGCCTTCGATTTTCATGGGCCTTTCGGAGGTTCCGGCAACGGAGAACACTGTGTCATTGTTCGGACCATCCCCAGGGGGTTTGGGATGGTGGTGGCACACGCGTGAAGATACTCCAGACAAAATTGATCCTCAAAACCTTGTTCGAGACACAAAGGTCTACGTTCTCGTAATGTTGGCATTGTGTGCTGAGCCTATTCTTCCGTTCGATTATCGCAAAACTGCAAACGAAATCAAACTGGTCCTTGCGGAACTCCAGCAGAACTCTAAGGGACGATTCGATCTGAAGCCATTGATTCAACAAGCGGATGAGCTGGTCGCCGTCCTTGGCGCATTCAATCGTAGAGTTCATAGATCAAAAGGCAGGCGCAGGGCAGAACTTTTCAATGGTGCCCTCATGGAGTTGGGACATCTCTTGATACCAATTACGCATAGCAGTACAGATAGGTTTGATCACGAGTTCGCCGTCCCAGTTCCAATTCTGCCTTCCCTCCGCGACGTCAATCGATTGGCAAAACTCGATGTGAACTCTGATGAATTCAAATTCCTGCGAAATGGGCTACGGCGCGAATGTAACCGAGTAGCGTATTCCCTCGACAAGGCCGTAGAACTGGTAAAGCTCGCCATCAGTAAGACAAAGTGACGGAACATTAGCCCAAATCGAACGTTAAAGCGAGCGAATGGAAACTCAGTAGAGAATGGAAAAACAACTACGTAATTCATGAGTCAACTTGAATTTCGATACCCTAGCGAGAACATTAGAGTTAGGGCGTAAATTTTCGCGAAGTTCATCAAGTCAGATATTCTCACATTTTCATCTGCACCGTGTGCATGACTGGATTCGTGATCACCTGGCCCGAATCCCGGTATCACCGGCACTCCTGCATCGCAAATGAGGTACACGCCGTCGTTCGTCCCGGATCCAGCACCGAGTGCTGGCGATTTGCCAACAACAAATTCAGTTGCCTGCCGAGCGGCTTGGACTACGGGATGATCTGCTTGTATTTCGGCTGAAGGTGCATATGCGAATACCTCTGCCGTTGCGGAAAAACTGGGAGATTCATTTTCCATTCTGTTTATGATGGAATTGAACTCGTCAAGCACGAGTTCCTTGGTAATACCGGGGGTTATTCTAACATCCACTTCTGCTTCGCATGACTCAGGTATCACGTTGACTTTTGTGCCGCCGGAAATCACAGTGCCCGCCGAGATTGTGGGCGGTGGGAGAATCGAATGTGGAATGTGCTTAAGTTGCAATTTATCCACAGCTAGCAACAGTCGGCTCATATTGAGAACCGCGTTGACACCATTCGAGGGGTTGCTGGCGTGAGCGGCCTTGCCGGATGTCTTGAGCTTTATCCAGCAGTTGCCGCGGACCGCCTGTCTAATGATTATTGAGTTTCCGAAGATAGATGGTTCAGCCACGATTCCCATGTTCGCCTTCGCTAACCCTCTTTTGATCATGTACTTTGTCCCATGAATAGAATCCACTTCCTCATCTGCGACTGCATGAAAGAGAACGTCNNCCGCGTCAACTAATCCGCGTAGGGCAGTACTTACAGCCGCTAGTCCCCCTTTCATATCTGCGGCGCCTCGACCGTAGATCAAGTCGCCTTTCACTTCACCCCCGAATGGACTCACAGTCCACTTCGATGGGTCGCCTTCTGGAACCACATCCATGTGACCACTGAAGAGAAAACGTACACCATGTTCAAAGCCTGATAGAGTGGCCTCTATGTTGACTCTTTTCGGAGCCGCTTCATGCTCTTTGACCTCCATCCCAAAAGAGCTAAGCTCATCATTCAGCACTCTGGCGGTTCCGGTTTCGTCACCTGGCGGATTGACACTCCTTTCACGGATCAGCCTCTGAGTGAGTTCGACTAGTTTGGGTCGCAGTCTCTCTATAGATTGCAAGACTGCTTCTTGTTGGGACGCAGGCGTATGCATAGCCTCCTAGAATGAACAGCATATTGTGGTGTCCCTTTATTGCTTCTCATCGCCAGAGAGCCCGCGTAGGCAATCACTAAAGAATTCGTGGCGAATGATATCGGGTCAGGCGAAGTGTGTCATCGTTCTCGAATTAGCTCCCCCACTCGGATCATACCGTCGGTCAGTATCTGTGCTCTTAACCCACCCCTATGAACCAAGCCTACCAGAACCCCTTTCTCAGTTAATCCTTCGAGGAGTGAGCATGGTTCGCAAAGCCGAATACCCCGGACTGTCACATTGCCGACCGTGAACTCGCGTCCTACAAGATGATTCAGCGGGACGTTTTTTGTGACTATGTTTCGACGCGTGTTTCCAGGTTCCAAACTGATCTTGTAATCACGATTCAGCGCCTCGATGGCCTCGATTTCAACCAATGTAATCTCGCGGTCAGGCCCAGGTCTATCAGAGTAATGCCCACTTTGGCTAAAGTACCGATCTCCCTCTAGCCCTTTGCCCGTCACGGCGCGCGCCTCTTTGACGGACATCATTGGCTCGCTGGCGCTCGGAGCGATATGTATTGAGACTACGTTCCCCTTCCACATATTCGACTACCCCGCTCTTAGTCGCATTTGCCGTTCTTATAATAACAATTCATCCTATCCTGACCTGAGCTTTTGATATGGTGGAGTCAGAGACCTGACCATTGCATGCACCCAAATTACTCTTCAATGCTTGACCCTGAATTCCAAACCGCCGTTTGATACCTTAAGGAAAAACACTGGTTGACCTATTTGCAGATTTTCAGGCCCATCGACGATTCTTGCGATAACTCTGGGGCCTTGATCAAGGTCAATCAATGCTACCACGTACGGTGCTCCTTTCTCGAAGCCCTCAGGCGGATAGCGTATGACGGTGAAAGTATCAATCTTGCCCTTCCCTGAGAAACGTGCCTCCGTGACCTTGCTTCCGCATCTTGGACAAACATCGACTGTAGGAACGTCGGACCAGTCGCACCGCGTGCAAGAAAAGCCATGCACGCTTCCCATTTCGGACAATCGCTAACCTCCCCTTTTCAATATATGGACTGCAACCGTGCTTCCTATGCCACCCACGCTTTGAGCGAGCCCGACATTAGCATTTGGAACCTGACAGGTGCCGGCCCTGTTTGATAGCTGGAGAGTGAGCTCAGCGATTTGATATACTCCGCTCGCACCCACCGGGTGACCGCGCGCTTTCAAGCCTCCGAAGGTGTTGGTCGGCAATCGACCGTCTCGAGAGCAGTCTCCGTTCATTAAGAGCTGGACACCTGAGCCTTTTTCCACAAACCCGAGATCCTCCAAGGCCATCACCCCAAGTACGGAAAAGGCATCATGCACTTCCAAGATGTCAATATCATTTGGACCTAGCCCCGCAGCCGCGTAGGCGCGATTTGCAGCTTTCCGAGAACCCTCGAAACAAGTTATCTCCGCACGTTGATGCAGGCTCAGTACATCGGTTGCGACCGCGGATGCTACAATCCTAACGGGTGAATCTGTCAACTCTCTCGCTCTCTCCAACGGTGCCAAGATCAGGGCAGCTGCTCCATCTCCGATAGCCGAGCAATCATACAGTCTCAATGGATCAGCCACCAGAGACGATTGGAGAACATCAGTTACTGAGATCTTCTTATGGAATTGGGCTTTCGAGTTGGTTAGAGCGTTCTCGTGACACAGCACAGGAAACTGAGCAAGGGACTCGTGTGAAACTCTGTGCCTGTGCATGTACTCCCTGGCGATCATAGCGTTGAGGCCGACGAATGTGACCCCAGTGCCACCGACTCTCGCCTGGTCTTCCGCCATCATCCAGCCTGCGGTCACGTGAGGAGTAGTGTATCCCGACATCTTTTCGACGGCGCCGACGAGCACGATTTCTTCAAGACCTGACATGACAGCTTTCAGGCCTGCATTTGTCGCTGCTCCACCTGAGGCGCACGCCCCCTCTACCTTGTAGCTTAAAACCCCTTCCTTGCCCAGAGCTGTCGCCATCAGAGAGCCGAGATGCTCCTGGTTCTGCAGAAATCCCGACATCATGTTGCCGACGTATATTGCATCAATTCTGCCGACTCCGGCATCTTCGATAGCACCTGTTGCTGCTTCTACGAAGAGTTGTGACAGACTTCTACCGGAACCTGAGGTAACCGGAGTCATTCCAACTCCTACCACAGCAACATCGCGCAAGTTCTCCACTCAGGTCAAGTCTTGTGAGTCCGAGAATGTTTAATTATTCGCCTGAGAGCTGATACGTCTGGAGTTGGCGGCCATAGCTGAGAGCTAGGACCCGTTCCCATTCCGAACACGGAAGTGAATCTCTCAGGCGATTTGGGTAGTAGTGTGTTGCGAAAGCCCATGCGAGCCCCAGACCGCTGCCGACTCCATTTCCAGATTTTTTCGTTGATTGAGTTGTTCTCAATCGAATGAATGTTTATTACCTGCATTACTTCGCTTATCCAACGTTAATTAGAGGAAATTAATTTGCTCGATCTCTTTGCGGGCATCGCTCTTCAAACAGGAATCTTCGGGTCAAGCGGGCTCAATAACATAGTCAATATCCTTTTCTTCGTTTCTTTCTTCGCCTTCATGATCTTTGGACAGCAGATTCAGAGCAGAATTGCTCTCATGCAGATAGATGGCGCTGTCAGAAAGCTGGAGAATATGAGAAATGATGCGAAGACGTTAACGTTGAAAATTCTCCGGGATGTAGGCAAGGCGAAGGACGATCCAACTGCAGGGCTGAATTCTCTGCTTGAGCAATTCCTCATTGACCCTGTCAGCATGGACCCAGCGGGAATTGTAAGAAAATTCGATCATCTACTTGACGTTAGGGAGGCGAGATTCAAGTCAGACATTGCAAGGATAGCACCTGAAGCTACTCCTACGCAAGTAAACAACTTGGAGAACTTGGTTGAAGCTGCTTGGGCGCTCAACTACATGTATAAGATTGTTCGCCACTTATACCTCCTCGGCAAGAAGACGTTCAGCATATTTGTCATATTCCAACTCCAAGCATTCCTGCCTCAAATCCTGCTGGAAGCTGAGGCATATCAAGGTGCCACGAAGGCTTTCGCAGAAGGACATCCTATTGGAGACGGGGCAGGAGCACTAGTTGCATCTAAACTGATGCGGGGCCGAGAAATTAGGAAAGTCGAGAAGGATATGGTAGCTGCAGAGACCACCATGGAAGGTCGCAGGGTGATCGCCATGAAGGCAGAAGGACCAGGTGGGAACGTCGGCAAGCCAGGCGACGCAATCCGCCAAATCCTAGAAGAGAATAGTGGCNNAAGGCGGCGATGATCATTATGGTGGACGCGGCGCTCAAGCTGGAAGGAGAAAAGACCGGAGAGATAAGCGAAGGTATCGGTGCGGCAATTGGAGGAATCGGCACTGAGCGATACAAGATAGAAGAAGAAGCCACGAAGTTCGGCATTCCAGTCTACGCCATCGTTGTCAAACAGAGCATACAAGAAGCAGTCACCACCATGAAGAAGGAGATCTCCGACGCTGCGGAACCAGTGCTTGAACGAATCAAGCGCCTTATCATTGAACGCACAAAAGAAGGCGAACTAGTCTTAGTTGCGGGGATAGGAAACACCGCAGGTATAGTCTAGAGGGTTCTGGGAATATGAGCAATAGACCATCTGTATACTACGCGTACCTATTGATCGCTTTCGGACTCGTCATACTTGGAATCTCGATGTGGGCCATGATCAAAGCCCTATCGTATTATGACGCTGGAGATTATCCCCAGTTCTTTGTTTACGGCATAATGGCTTCGGTTGGAACCGTGCTAGCGTTGTCATCAATTACTCAAATGAGGCGCAGAATGGTTGTTCTTCAGCACCTAGCTGCGCATGTATTAAGCGTGGTACTTTGCTCGAGCTGTGGTTTCAAGGTTGTGAGAACCTTTAGCCAAGGAGACTTCATACCGAAGGAGGTTGGGCAATGTCAACAGTGCAAAGGTGCCATGCGTGTGGACTCGATCTACGCCGAAGAGCAAAAACCAAAGCAGAGCTAGCCCGTTAGAACCCGACACCCATCGTCCGTCACAATCATCGTATGCTCAGCCTGCGCGACAACCTTTCCGCTCACCTCAACTAACACTGGATATCCAACAACGCATCTTTTTGCAGTCAACTCGCTGAAAGCTGACTGCGCGTCGCCTTCCTTCCAGTTTTTGAAGATCCACCGTGATGCGAATGGCAGTGTCTTGTAATTGATGTGAATGTACTCTGCTAGTTCTGCTGCTTCCTTAGATTTGGCTCCTTTTTCCCTCACAAGTCTATAGATGTATGCCGCGTCATCGTCGCGTACTGCTCCTTCAGCATCTCTGGTCGTAACGAATGGTTCGAGAGCGTAAACCTCTCCAACCTCGAATCTTCCACTCTCCATTCCGGATACGTTGGGGACAGATTTCCCCGCATGAATGGTATAGCGTTCAATTTTGTGACCGGTGAGATTTCTTATTGGTTTGAACCCGTATCTTTGGATGCAGCGTTCTACAACGGTTCCGATCTCTGAGAGTTTCCTCCCTGGTGCAACGGCAGCGAGAGCTTCGTGGAGGGCAGTCTCCGCTGCAACAATCATGGAATCATAGATTGGGTTGAGGGAGATCGCGATGGCACTGTCGGTTATGAAGCCTTCCAGCTCAACGCCAAAATCAATTTTGACCAGAGAATTAGCAGGAATCACGCTTTGGTCATTATACGGGNNGTAATGTCATTGATCCCAACGTTACATGGAAAGGCAGGATTCGCTCCAAGCTCACGAATCTTGCCCTCGACATCCTCGCAAACGTCCAGCACGGGCTTACCCTGAATAGCCATCGCCCTGACAAACTCGCGGACTTCGGCGAGAATACGCCCCGACTTCACAAGTTTGTCCAATTCCTGGGTCAATTCGTGTATCTCTCCTTCAAGTCATACCCCATGATTGTACCAAGTCACTAGTTGATTCAGTAGGTCACGGAGATGCTTTCTTAGACTCCGCGCAGTAGAAAAGCGCTCCGGAGACAACTCAGTTGACGTGGTGGAGGTCACTTTCAAGAATCAAACGTGCAACCAGCAAAACTGCTCTAATGAATCTCATGGGCACCTGCACTAATGATTTTTCCCAAGAATCTGACGCCCTGATCAAAGACGAACTTCACACTCAAAGATGACTATTCCTCCTGAGAAGAGTGCGCAAGCTAATTATTGACAAGCACACTGATCTGCTCGTTCAGATTGAGGGGAGTGCCATGAGGCACCATGATTCAGAAGGAGAATAGCGGCGCACAGACCCCTATGCAAGGTGAACTTCAGAATGTCAGCCAACAATAGTGAAGAAATGGTCGTTACCCCTTGGGAAGTCTCGGGAAAGATAGACTATGACAAGCTTATTCGAGAGTTCGGGACCCAACCGATCACACCGGAACTGCTTGAGAGAGTACAGAAGCATACCGCGACATTGCACGCACAACTTCGAAGAAGAGTCTTCTTCTCCCACAGGGATTTCGACTGGATTCTACGGAGATACGAAGCAGGCGAGAAATTCGTGCTCTACACGGGACGTGGACCGTCGGGGCCAGTTCATATAGGCCATTTGTCCCCGTGGATATTCACCAAGTACCTTCAGGACAAGTTTGATGCCAAGCTCTACTTCCAAATAACAGATGATGAGAGATTTCTCTATCACGCCAACTTCACAATGGCTGAACCACAGAAGTGGTCGTACGAGAACTCACTCGACCTGATTGCACTAGGCTTTGACCCTAAGAAGACCAGAATCATACTGGATTCTAAGAGTATGGGCTTCATGTACGATCTTGCCCTCCGCATCGCCAAACACGTCACTTTCTCTACAGCCCGGGCAGTTTTCGGATTTCAAGAAAGCACCAATATTGGGCTGGTGTTTTACCCTGCAGTTCAGGCAGCACCCGCTTTCCTAGAGTCCTTCCTAGTTGGACACAATGTCCCCTGTCTGATTCCGGCAGCCATCGATCAAGATCCGTATTGGAGGGTGGCCCGCGACGTGGCACCCAAACTCGGGTATTACAAGCCTGCTCAAATCCATTGTCGTTTCGTGCCTGGACTGGGCCGCGGTGGAAAAATGTCGGCCTCCATGCCCGAGACAGCGATCNNTTACTGGGGGACGAGCAACGGTGGAAGAGCAGAGACAGCTGGGGGCAAACCCAGACATTTGCTCAGTGTTCGCCTATGACTACTTCCTCTTCATGGAGGACAAGGAAATCGAAGACCTCCGAGTCAATTGTCTTTCCGGAAATATCATGTGCGGCGAATGCAAAAAGATCCTCTCCGAACGTGTGAAGAAATTCCTTGTTGAACATCAGGAGAAACGAGAAAAAGCTAAGGACCACTTCGAAGAATACCTCTTCAATCCCAAAGACATGTAGACAGCTGGTCAACAGTCTAATATACGCCCGAATGCGGTTAGATTCGAACCTCAGAAGTTGAACGATGATCCCAGGTGAGGGTGTTTTCAGAATCAATCACATCTCAAGCCTTCACCTTTAGCAGACTTCCTCGTCCATACTCAGGAAATCACTCACTGATACAGGAGCGATGCTGAATCTTTGATTGAGATGCGTGAGAATGAAGCGGCAGTCGTCAGAACGCTGCAGTCCCATGGAGGCAACTGCTCGTTTGAGGAAATACTCGCAAGCACGAACCAGAGCAGCGCGGCCGCGGCAAGAGCCCTCGCGACACTTGAGGATAAGCAGTTTGTTCGGATAACTGAGAGCGATCTGACGATTCTCCGCCTCACGGAGGAGGGCATAGAATACGCCAAATCTGGCATCCCAGAGAGACGTATCATCCAAGCGGTTCTGGAACTCGGAGGCGAGGCGACACTTGACGAAGCCGCCAAACGGGCAAACATCCCGGGACCTCTTGCGTCAGTAGCATTGGGTTGGATTAAGAGATCAAATTGGGGCGAAGTGACCACACAGCTTGAGAAAATAGTTTTGAAAGCAGCAGGCATCCCGGACAAGACGAATATTGAAAGAACCCTTGAATTGATGGCCTCAAAACCTGAGTTGCCTCTGGACGAATTGCCCCCACCTCTTCGTAATTGTGCTGAGACACTGAAGAGGAGACAGCTGGTTCAGTCAAGGAAGCTAAGAAAGCGGTACGTCGAGTTGACAGCTCAAGGATGGCAGGCTCTTGAACAGGGAATCACGGTTCCGACTGAGGTCAGTGACCTTACCACGGAGATAATCGCTTCTCAGAGATGGAAGTCTGTGAGCTTCCGCAAGTACAACATCGAGGCTCCTGTCAAACCCACATGGCCCGGCAAGAAGCAACCTTACAATCAATTCCTTGACAACCTAAAGAGAAAACTTGTCACATTGGGATTCAAAGAAATGACCGGTCCCATTGTCGAACTCATGTTTTTCAATTGTGATGCGCTCTTCATGCCACAGGATCACCCGGCCCGTGAAATCCACGACATATACTTCGTGAAAACCGACAACCGCGGGGACCTAGACGAATACAGAGATTTCACGGACCAGGTTGCAGCGACCCACGAGAACGGGTGGAAGACAGGTTCAACCGGATGGAAATACCACTACTCACCAGAGGAAGCACTCAAACTTGTACTGAGAAGTCAGGGTACCGCTATAAGCGCTCGGACGCTCGTCAGTAGGAACCTGCAAATCCCAGGCAAATACTTCTCCATAGTCAGATGCTTCAGGCCGGACCAGGTGGATCGAATGCACCTGACCGAATTCAATCAAGTCGAAGGCATTGTGGTGGGCGCTGGGCTGTCTCTCAGAGATCTTCTTGGCATACTCGAACGCTTCGCTATGGACATAGCCGGAGCAGACAAAGTCAGGTTCAAACCAGATTACTTCCCATTCACGGAACCGAGCGTGGAATTACAAGCATACAAAGAAGGATACGGGTGGATGGAATTCGGCGGATCCGGAATCTTTAGACCAGAACTAACATTGCCTCTAGGCATCAAAGTACCAGTTTTGGCATGGGGCATAGGCGTCGATAGGCTGTTCATGATGAAAGCCGGCCTTGAGGACATACGAATGCTCTTCGCTCAGGACCTTGACTGGCTGAGGAAACAGAAGGCGATTTGAATTGGTTTCAATTATCGCCAGGATAGACGATCTCGAGAAACTCGTCGGAAAGAAACTACCAAGAGACGAGGAAAAGCTCAACGAACTATTGTACCTAATCAAATGCGAGATCTCGCATCAGAAATCAGAGGATTACGAAACCGTTCGACCTTCATCAATACAAGATGACTCCGATCTGAACATCGAAAACGTCGACACAAATCGGCCGGATACATGGAGCCCCGAAGGAATGGCTAGGGCTCTAAGAGGCCTCCTAGACATTGAATTAGGCATCAAGAAGTATCCGGTCGCCAAGAAACCCGCCACTGATATTTGGGTCGACAAGGAACTTAGAGAAATTAGACCCTTCATTGCATGCGTTGTTGCACGCAACCCGAAAATCAATGACACCATCATTCGCGGGTTGATTCACCTCCAGGAGAAACTTGATCAAAGCTACGGCAGGAAACGTCGGCGATCATCAATAGGATTCTACGACTTTGACCTCATTACTCCCCCGCTTAGATACGGCGCCGTGGGTCCAGACGAAATCAGATTCGTCCCTTTAGAAGGATCGGCCCCCCTCTCAATGCGGGAGATCTTGGAGAAACATCCGAAGGGAATAGAGTACGGCCAAATTGTGAGCCAATATTCCCGACTGCCGATACTGCTGGACTCAAGACAAAAGGTACTGTCGTTTCCACCTATCATAAATTCAAATGATCTGGGGAGGCTGACCCCTGACACCAAAAGCATCCTCGTTGAGGTCACTGGGACATCCGAGGAGACTGTGATGAATGTTCTGACTATTCTAACGACTGCTCTGGCCGACAGAGAAGCAACAATCTTCCCTGCGATTGTGCACTACAATTACCACAAAGCGCAGCGCGTTACTACACCCAGTCTGAAGGAGCGCCGCGTAGAGATAGCCCTCGAAAGCATCAGAAAAATGATCGGACTGGATCTCAAGTCGGTCGAGATCATATCCCTACTTCGACGCGCAAGGTACGGCGGAACCATATCAGGGGCTAAGGTCAATGCCTTGGTGCCTTGCTATCGCTTGGACATATTGCACCCGGTGGACATAATTGAAGATCTAGCGATAGCCTACGGGTTCGACCGCATACAGCCGAAATGGCCTTCGGATGCAACGATCGGCGGCCTATCATCTTTGGGAGAGTTCTCGGATGGCGTTAGAGAATTGATGATGGGACTCGGATTTCAAGAGGTTTTGACTTTCATCATGACAAATCTGGAAAAACTCTTTGCGAGAATGAACCAAGAACCCTCTCAGATCGTTGAGATCGCTAATCCAAAGGTAACGACGCTGACAAGTCTGCGGTCGTGGCTATTGCCAAGCCTGATGGAATTCTTAGCGGGCAATACGCATGTGGAGTATCCGCAAAGATTGTACGAGGTCGGTGATTGCATGGTTTGGAACCTCTCCCTGCCCAATCGAATTAAGGATGTGCGCAAGTTGGCGTGTGTTTCAACCCACTCCCGTGCCAATTTTGCGGAGATCAAATCGGTTCTAGAGCCTTTAATGGTGAACTTGGGAGTCCAATTCTCTCTCAAGCCAATCAATCATCCTAGCTTTCTGGAGGGTCGAACGGGCAGTATTCTTATTGGAGACCGCGAGGTTGGGATAATAGGAGAGGTCCACCCGCAGGTAATCGAGAACTGGAAACTCGAGAATCCAATAGCGGCCATGGAGCTTGATCTTGATCAGCTATTTGAGATACAGCATGGGAAAGCTGGGGAGTCACCAGAGCAGCCCACCTCCGAGAGAGCCAACTGAGTGGGGCGAAGCCCTCCAGTGAAGTTTGCGTGTTAGTGTCGTGGGCGAAAGGGGCTGAGGCATCGGCAATGTCGATGTCCCAGCTCTGCGGCGAAACCCCCTCCAGCAAAAAGAAGAAGTACACCGCAATTGGTACCTGAGGAATAGTGGCGCACTGAACCTAAGGACGAACGAGCAATCTTGGATCTTGAAACACGACTCAACTTGGTGGCTAGAGGGGCAGAAGAGATCATCACCCGCGAAGAACTAAGATCAATTCTCGAAACCATGTCGCGCCCCAGAGCTTACTGGGGTTTTGAAGCGAGCGGGATGATGCACATTGGAATGGGCTTGGTCTGCGGCCGAAAGATCATGGACATGGTTGAAGCTGGCTTTGACTACACCATATTTCTCGCAGACTGGCACTCTTGGATTAACAACAAACTCGGTGGCATAATGGAGAACATTCACCTGTGTGGCGAATACTTCAAACAATGCTTCACGGCGATCGGGATAGAGCCGAATAAGGTAACCTACTTATGGGCTTCAGATCTCGCCTCGGAGAGGGAGTATTGGGAGAAGGTTGTTCGGATAGCGAAATCCGTGAACGTGAGCCGAATCTGGCGCGCTCTTCCCATTATGGGTAGAGGTATGGATAGCAAGGACCTTGAAGCAGCCGCAACATTCTATCCCTGCATGCAAGCCGCAGACATTTTCCAAATGCAACTTGACGTTGCCTGTGCAGGGATGGACCAGAGGAAAGCTCACGTGCTCGCGCGTGATGTGGCTGAGAAACTCGGATGGCACAAGCCAACAAGCTTGCACACTCACTTGCTCATGGGTTTGGTGGGGTCAGGCCGGATGGATTCGACGCAATATGATGAAAACCCAGAGGTTAGTTCCAAGATCTCTCTCAAAATGTCCAAGAGCATACCTGAAAGCAGCATAATCATACACGATGAACCCGAAGTGATCAGAAGTAAGCTACGCAATGCTTACTGCCCCCCCAAAGAAAGCAAGGATAATCCAATCATCGACATGGCGAAGCATATTTTGCTGCCCTTGACTGGCGCAATTGAAATCGATCGACCGCAGAAATACGGTGGCCCATTAAGATTCACACGCATTGAAGAATTGGAAATGCAATACCAAGAAGGGAAGGTCCATCCACTAGACTTGAAAAATACGGTCGCAGAACAACTGATCACGATCCTCGCACCAGTTCGAGAAGAGTTCCAAAAACGACCCGAGCTATTGCGCAAGATGGAACAATTGCAGACCACAAGGTAGCCGTTGAAGATGCGCGCCCCCATTGAAGTGAGGCTCGAAAAACTTCAGAAATTGATAGACCGAATCAGTTACGAATCTCAAGAAGGCGGAGTGATAGTCGTGGAGGGAATTCGAGACCGAGACTCGCTAAGGAAGATTGGGATTACCGGACGAATTCTCTGCCTCCAGAACAGTAGAAAGAATGCCCTTGGATTCGTGGAAGACCTCCATGACGTGAACGAGGTAATCATCCTAACTGATTTTGACCGCGAAGGAGTCTTCTTGGCCAAGCGTTTGGCTCGCATTCTCAACGCCGAGAGCATACGGAACAACCTCACTCTCTGGCGCGACCTCCGCCGATTAGCGCGGTCCGACATTCGAAGCATAGAAGAACTGCCGAAATACTACCAGCGACTTCAGGTCAAGAGCCTCTTGAAACTTCCAACACGTTCTTGGCAACCACAAG
>PMBQ01000362.1 GCA_003152955.1 Candidatus Bathyarchaeota archaeon | reverse complement strand
CGATCAGCGCTATCAGGTTTGTCGCAGCGTAGACGAGAAATGTGCCGGTGTTGGAGGTTAGGGTGATTTGGGTTAGGTTATCAATGTTGAGGACACCATATGCTCCGATGACAGCGGAAACCACAGCCATTACGAGTATTCCCAGATGCGGAGTTGCGTGTTTCTGGTGGAGGTTTGCAAAGAATGATGGGACCGGCACGTCGGAGTCTTTGCCGATGGAATAGGTAACCCGAACCGCGGTGTTCATACAAGCCAGCGTCGTTCCTATCAGAGCCACGATAACTGTGGCCGCAACGATCAACGCGAGAATAAGCCCTGTGCCGCTGCGCATTGTGTCGCCGATTATCCTTAACATGTCGCCTATTGGAGCAGCTGAGGCAGCGACCGCACCATAACCGCTAATGACCTGCCCGCCCGCGGTAGTACTCGTGATCTGGTTGCCCACGAAGTAATTGGCTGCAAAATACTCGAACAGATACGCGAACCCCCCTTGAATGGCGAGGGAAAGAATGGCGGCCTTTCTGATATCTCGCTTCGGATCGACAGATTCAGCACCAAGCGCAGTTACTGACTCAAACCCGACCAAGAGCAGGATCGCTATGGTCGACTGGAATAGGAGACTGGTAAAATTGTGCGGTATTATGATCGAACTGACCGACGTTGCGTATCCAATTTCCGGATGCATCTGACGATACACTATTGCAAGAATCGAGAAAACGATCAAAGAGACAAGCTGAATAGCGTTGATGACCGCCGAAGTCAATGTGGACCCTTGGATGCCACGATATGCAACGAAACCGTTCACGAGCGCGAATGCCACAGCAACCGCGACCAGTTCCCACATCGGCAAAATCACGTTGAACACGCTAAGAACGTACCCGACCAGTATGGCCGTGAAAGCCACCATGATCCCGGGGTAAATCCAGTAGTAAAGGTGCGCGATCCAACCCACTGCGAACTTGGCCACGACCGCCCATTGGCGACGAGACGCTTTCTGATCCAAGAATGCGGCTTCAGAGTAGAAGTAGGAAGAACCGGCGCCCGCGGTCGGATAGATGCGAGCAAGCTCCGAATACGAGAATGCAGTCAGCAAAGCAATTACGAGCGCGATTACAAGCCCAGTCCACATCTCTCCGCCAGTAGTAATCCCGCCACTCGTCTGCGCAGCTTGAATCTGGAAAGTAGTCCACAGGAAAGCGCCAGGAGCAATGAGCGCCATGGCATTCATCATCAGTCCCCACAAGCTCAACGTTCGTTTCATCCCAGCCTGAGACGTTTCCGACACAAGTCCCTGCACGACAGTTGTCATCTTTGATCTGTTGCACGAATGTGTAATGTGATTGATAAATAATGGTCAATTGTTCTGGTATTTTCTACAAAATAATACCAATCGAACAATAAGTTCTTGCTAAAATTACCAAACGTACATATTCGCATCACATCGTTGCCTTGGCGGCCGCGCCCTGGGGGCAAGATCCTCTCTTGAGAACTTCAGCAGTTCTTCGCGCACACACATGGGCGTGTTCCCTTGTGGGCTATGGTCAGAAGCGTGGAGATGAAAAACGACCCGTGAGATCAGTTGTCGTAAATTCATCCTGAACGTTGCGTTTGAGAAACCAAGCGCTCCACCAAGCGGTTGCCTAGCGGAACCGAATGTGGAACCGCTCACGTCTCCGGCGTGCTAACCGCCAGATTGAAAAGAAATCGCGTTGAGAAGGGGGTTGTCTCAATCACAAGTCGGGGACTAGGCCTGGGATTCTTGGGAATGGTTGGACATCAGCAATGTGTTTGGCTGCGCAGATGTACGCGACGAACCTTTCGATGCCTAGCCCTGCTCCTGCCATAGGCTTCAGCAAGCCGTCTTTGGCGAGTCTAAGTAGAAAGCTGTACTCATTTTTCTTGAGGCCGTCTTTGTCGATTTTTCTGAGGATTTTTGTGTACTCGCGTTCTCGTTCAGCTCCCGAGATCACTTCCCCATATCCGTCTGGAAGGAATAGGTCGTAGTTGTGCCACTCTCCGGTAGTTTCGTCTTGGTAGTCGTAGAATTCACGTGGTATGTTAGTAACCCACACCGGGTCCACTATGCTCTTCGAGAGGGCATTTTCCCACTCTCTACCGTACTCCTTCTCCAATTCTGTCCTCGGGCGCACTTTGAATGGTGTCTTTGGAACACTTAGCTCTCTTCCAGGAATGAAGCGTTGCAGAGGTTCCTTGACTGCGGTTATTGCCGCTACGATCACATCCTCGAAAGTTGTGAATACGTCTCGCATCGTGCCGTGAGCTATCTCGATCTCGAGCTGTGTGAATTCGTATAGGTGCATTCTGGTGCTTGCTCGTTCACGCTTCTCTATCCTAACGTTTGGCGATAGTATGAAGAACTTCTCCGGCCCTAAAGATGCTAGCGCGATCTTGTGCAGAATCATGCTCTGCATCGTCCGGACCTTTTGTCCGTAAATTTTGAGTTCGGGTCGCATCTCTATGCCGGCGCCCGGGTCGGGCCAAAGTGGATCCGTGGACTTTGCCAACACCGTCGGCAAGATCCACTTGAACCCCTTCTTCACGAGCGTGTTCGTCATCGCGCTTAGGAGTTCGGTCTGCAAAACAAAGGTACCTCGCTTTTCCTTCGCAGCAATGCCCTGAACCAAAGCGCCAGGATCATCGGTTAACAGAAGCTCTTCCATTCGCGGTCCATGATCAAGCATGTATTAGCCCTTGAAGGGCTGTAGATTCTATGTCGTGAAGTTAAACTATTTCCAAAGATTTTCGGTAAAAACTCAATTATGATGGCGTTTCAGCGATGTTGGTTGTAATATTTACAATTAGCTTGCAGATAGGATATTTGTTTGTCTGCACCATTCGACGCACACACACGTGGGCATGACAAAACAGTCCTAACAGGACCAGTCCGAAGAACATTACGAAGTATACGGCCTCGCTTGGAAAATAAACCAGGGCACCGAAAGGTACCCTAATGACGCTCTTCGGAACATCTCCAAGAGGCATCACCTCTCCAAGATAATTGTGCGGATGATCCTGCCCGTCCAGCTTCTCCACGACTCTGCAAATGGCAAAATCGCCTGTGAGCTAACGAACCTAGGTAGTCAGGACAACTAGCAGTAACACGGTGAAAACTACTATACGTTTCTTGGTCCTCACAGAATCCCAACATGCGCTGAAGACTAGATTGACTGGTCGTTACGAGTTCTTCACTGACAAGAATAACAGGGTTCCGTGTGTGTCATTAATGGTGCGGGCTCTCTTCTTATTGGCTATCAAGACTTTGAATCATCCGTATAGAGTCAAAACCAAATTCTAAATCTCTCATGGTACGTCATTCGCCTGTGCTAACGCTTCCGCCGCTTAGAGTAAATGCTAACTTCTTTCTGATTGTTGTAAAAAGGCTGTACTTTTAGGTCAGTTAATTGTGATAATTACATCATGCCAAATCTCGATTCGGGCGATCTAAAGATACTCAGGATTATCCAAGAGAACTGCCGTCTCACTGCACGAGAGATTTCGGATATGACTGGACTACCCGTTACTACTGTCTTCGCCAAGATTAAGCGCATAGAAAAAGTTGGGTTGATCAAAGGATATCACGCCGTTCTAAAAGCGCAAGAGTTGGGCGCCAGTACTACTGCGTTCATTTTCGCTTCCTTCTCTTACAAGAACGATGAGAAAGCGGTTTCTCAGCGGAAAGTTGCCAGAGAGATTGCGAATTTTCCAGAAGTGCAAGAAGTTCACATAATATCCGGAGAATGGGATATCATTATCAAGGTGAAAGCGAAAGACGTTGACTCGATCGGCAAGTACGTCGTTGACAAACTCCGTCTAGTGAAAGGAATAGCAAAAACGCTGACCTGTGTCGTTTTCGAATCAGAGAAAGAATCAACATCAATTTCACTATAATATTGAAATGTCGAGAAACCACGAATCACTTTCGTTGTTTGCAGTTTTCTAGTGTGTGCGCGCACCATTAGGCCTCCATCAGCGGAAAGCGTAATACTGAATACACGGAATGCATGCTTTACATGAAAAGTACGATTGGTGGTGATTCTGAAATGTCTGAGATAGGTAAAGGGAGATACTTGTACGGCGTTGTTACTGTTGCGGAGAGAGGGCAAATTGTGATTCCGAAGGAAGCCAGAGAGCACTTCAACATCAAACCAGGAGACAAGCTGCTCGTCACGGGCGACCTCAAGAGAGGCCTAGGCATCGTCAAGGCCGAGACCATGAAAGAATTTGCGCAGAAGATTATGGGAGCAATCGGCGGCCCCGAAAAAATCGAATAGAGCCACACATTTCATGAATACCGTGTACAACGCTTGGCCAAGCGTTCAGTATCCCATTTTCTGTTCAACAAACGTGCAACGATACGTTTCCCACACAAGACTATTTTCGTATGCGTCCACGCGCCAAGCGATACACGCAACACTTAAGCCCTACTTGTGTGACTCTACTTAGAGGAATTACTTTGACGAAGAAAAGAAAGTCACGCGGCCGAAGCAAAGGCGGCAAGGGCGCCGCAGTGATGATTCAATGTTCACACTGTGGTAGGCCTACTCCAAGAGACAAAGCGAAACGTGAAACAAGATGGACAAGTCTGGTGGAGCCAACGCTGGCGCGCGAATTGCGGTCGCAGGGCACATACATCGCTCGAGAGAGAGTGGTCAAGTTCTATTGCGTTTCATGCGCAGTTCATTTTGGGCTAACGAAAGTGAGATCTGCGGACGAAAGGCGTTACTACTAGCCGGAGTTCTGTGACCATTCGTT
>PMBQ01000422.1 GCA_003152955.1 Candidatus Bathyarchaeota archaeon | reverse complement strand
AAGACACGAGAAGAATCAAAGTCATTTTTGCGAGTTCGAATGACAAGTCGAGTCAGCCCCCAGCGATATCGCTCATAAACGTGAGTAAGAGCGTTTGGGATACTCTGAACCGGTTGACCATGAATCTACCCCACACCGACAGGAGGCGTCTTAGCGAGTATGATTCTGGTGGCATCAGGTATTACGGATATTGTTGAGCTGGAACCGATAGAACGCTGAACGGTTTGCAGGGCAGCGTTGACTGTCGAAGCCGCACGCAGGCCGAACACCGTTTCCACATAGTGATCAGGCATTGTTGAAACAAGGTAAATTCTGTGCCGTTCCAAAGTCCGCAACAAGGACACAGCCTTGAAACCATTATAGTTGAAGTTGTGTCTCAGCCGAGCTTCGAGGTAGCGAGGTTCTTTGCGTTCAGCACACCATTCGTAGAATTCGGTATCTCCATGACCGAGGGGGCACTCGGCGGCAACTATCAACACTCCGTCTTTCTTGAGTGCTGGGATAGCAGCGGGCAGCGTTTCTGCAGTAGTCAGCAGTGATTCATCCGTTGGTTTGCCCCCTCCACTCATTATCACTACATCAGCAGCTCGATCAATGCTCACTGAGCACACAGCCTGCACTGCGCTTTTCAGGTCTTCAAGGCAGGCCTGGAAGTTCCCTAAGGACATCTTCGCTGGCAGCAGGTTAGCGTCGAGGACGAAGCCTAGCGAGAATAGGTTCTTGAAGGAATCTGCTATTTCGACACGTTCTCGGGCGAGGTCCGAGACCACTCCGCCCTTCCTGTTCGAGAGATGGCTTTGCACAGAGTCCTGGGAAGCCAGCCCTGGAAATATAGCGTCAGAGAGTCCGCAATAACTGAGGAAACTATGAGGTTTGAGCTCACCGATGAGGATGCTCATGTCAGCTTCTGTGAAAGACGAGTTGAGCGACACAGAAAAATCACACTTGAGATCCTTGATCGGCGTCACTGTCGAGGATAGTGGATCATGAAGCATGGTTCGTGTGTCACCGAGAAGAGTTGGATCAGGTTTTGGTGCACCTGCAGTCCTGAGTAATGTAACGGAGTTGGGAGGAATACCGATCGCTATCAAGCTTTCAAGCACTGTCTGGGTGAGGCTTGAGGTGAGCGGAGTGATGGAGTTTGACCCTGGGACGATACAGATACGCTTGGCATTCTTGGCTGCATCTTGGAAATCCTGATTCGCCCCGATCAGACGTTTCGTCTCTTCCACTGGGTCGATATCGATCTCTCTTGCGTGGGGCTTCAGAATGTCAACGAGCCTTTCCTCCGGTACACGTGCAGGAATGTCAGACGCTCCATATGGAAGCCAAATCTCGACCATTATGTATCCCCTCTAGCCTTTGCAACCTGCGCTACTACCGATTCCATGGTCAATTGCCGGTCTCAAGCTCCGAAATCAGAGCCCTATCGGTGATTTGCAAAGGGATAAACCTGTTGAGTTCCATAATCTAGTTGGCAGGGAATAATGAGCGCACACGTCAAAAGGCGAGAAGATGAGCTTTGCGATATTCTTCTGAAAACTGGCAGTCTAAGATTTGGAACGTTTAAGCTGGCAAGTGGCATTCTTAGTCCGTACTATATCGATATGCGGCTTATTCCGAGCGATCCAGAAGCGTTTCGGCGTGTGATAGGTTTCTACACTACGGTTCTTCGGACAACTCTCGCCAAACGTGCACAGCGTCTCGCTGGTATTCCGACGGCCGGGATTGCATACGCTGCCGTGTTGGCTTTCAATCTGTCAAAACCATTCTTGTACGTTAGAAAGGAGGAGAAAGAGCACGGCCGCGGCCGCAGAATTGAGGGAATACTGCAACCCGCGGACAAAGTGCTCGTCCTGGACGATGTTATCACAACCGGGAAGAACATAGTCGAAGCCGCCGAGGCAATTAGGTCGGAGGGCGGAATTGTTGAGGATACCTTAGTTCTGCTAGATAGACAACAAGGAGGAGCAGCGAATTTGAAAAAAGCAGGCGTTAAGCTTCACGCCTTTGCGACGATGACGCATATAGCTGATAGGCTGAATGCTCGCGGAATGATTGACGAAGGACAACTCAAAGAAATAATGGGGCAAATTACGAGCTAGAACGGTGGGAGCTTAGCGCTCAATTCATCGAGAAATTGTTCCCGAAGCTAAGCGGTGGTTTTTCTGATTCGATGCTCACAACTCATGAGCAGAGCGTTGCGTGAACTCAAGAATCATGAAAGCCGAATGCTGCATCGAGCGATATAGTTCAAGCTGCCGCTTGTTCACATGCATCATTGAAGATTGTTGACTAGAGGTAATGATGGCTAGACATTAACAAGTGCAGGTGTCCTGAGTGGGCGTATTACTCTAATAAGTCAAAATACGAAAATAACCTGCAATGAATTCGCTATGGCCAAATCAGGAGTCCCGCTGAAGCAAGCCGCCAAGCTACCAATAACTTGGCTGAGTGACGGCGTGCTCAAGACAAGCATATTGCTAAGGGAAGAAGCTGCAAGGACGGGAAAGACATCTGACTCTCTGAGCTATCTTCTCAAAGAGAAATTCTCCCCCAGTCACACGGCGGCAGCATTTCCGTCACTTAACAAACCTGACAGCGCGATCATGCTGACCGCTTCCAAAGATTATTCGCGGTGCATCCTCGCGAAGGCTGTCGCTGAAGTATATAGCAAGATGACGTCCAAGTATAGAAACGAAGCCGCGAGAAAACAGTTCTTCAAGAAGCTAGCTGACGCTGCTGAGGCAATCCATCTCTCGCAGTCAAATGCTAAACTCCAAGAACTATTCAGCACAACTTCACACGAAGATGACGTCCGGACCTGGGTCAGCTTGGAACTAGAGCGGTTAACGCAACAGAGAGTTGATTTGAACCCAGAATACGCTGCGAAGCTCAACAATGCTAGAGTCGAGTTTACAGCGGCGCTAAGGCAACTCGAACAGTTGGTGGGCACGAAGTGGTCCGATTGCGATCACTTCACTTCAACGCTGAGAATCCGTTCTTTCTTTCCCCCAGGCATAGTGGAGGACGAGAACACATCGAGGTGGGGAAGCCAATGGTACCCACGTGATGGGATTCTTAACATCAACCCACCTATCCTGTTTATCGACACGATTCGAAAAGGCGTCCTAGCACGCGAGGCAGCATCTCTCCTTGCACCGCGAAACTTGGACGATATGGGACCCCAAGGCCTGAAACTCTGTGAACAATCGGAATACTTGGCGTTCAAACTACTCGACCGCAACACCGACAAGGAGTTCTGGGCAGAAGTCAGACACGGCCTGAGGCAGAAGACAAGGTTCAGAGCGCACGAGTTGATTGACTTCTTTCATTTCTACGAAATGATGGTCGGAGATACACTGTATCGAGACCTCTGGTCGAGGCTGAAAGAATTTGGTGATGTAAAAGTAACCTTCTCAGATTATCTGACAATCTTCAACTCATTGGCGAGTCGACCGGCGGATGCTAAGTTTGACGGCGACGATCTTCGACTTCTAAATCTCCTATGCAAAAGGCCCAATGTGGGAGCGGGTGAAGCTGCACGACTTCTAGGCGTGAGCATACCGACGGCGATGAAGGCAATCAGGGATCTGACCCGGAAAGCTGGGCTAAGCTTCACTGTTTTGGTGGACATGCAGAAGATAGGTCTAATGGAATACTTAATCGCCATTCAGGCAGGTAAGCCGACAGAAGTTCTGCGAATTCTCTCGCGCTTTCCGTACTGCAGACAGGTTTTTCGCACCTACGGCTCCTATGACCTATTTTGCGTATTGGACATTCCGATTGAGCAGAATGATTTTGCCGAGAGATTCTTAAACAGAATGTCCGAAAGGGGGTTCGTCAGAAGTTACAGACTGACCCAGCTGCAGAGAGATCTGCAGGCTGTGAGTTTCGAGGGGTACGATGCAAAGAAACGTCGCTGGGACATTCACTGGGATTCTTGGGGGTTGACCCTCAGGGAGAGGCTTAGCGTGGACGGGCAGTCATTGGCAGAGGTTTCGTTGGATAGACAAAGAGCGGAACTTGACAAGCTTGACCTGAATATCCTCTCAAGTCTTCAAATCAATTGTCGGACACCATTTTCGGCGATAGGTCGCACCCTGGGTGTCTCCGGGGCTTACATTGGAAGGAGAGTGACGAAGATGGCGCAACAAGGCATATTCAGATACGCCGTCTGGCCGATGAAGATTGGTGCGGAAGACTGGGGAATGCTTGCTATCTCTTGCTCAAGGAATGTCGCGGGCACTCTCGCGCAGCATCTCT
>PMBQ01000313.1 GCA_003152955.1 Candidatus Bathyarchaeota archaeon | reverse complement strand
TCAGGAGAAGTCTTCAAGTGGAAGATCTACCGGGCGAGCGACGGCAAGGTGGTTGATGCCCAGGCGACTTATGCACCGGTGGGAGGGATCATCACCAACACGAACGCCTTTGTCGTGAACGGAATCAGCCGCCTCACATCGCTCTTGGGCGCCTCTGCGATGCAGACCCTGGCCTTGAGAGCGGGTTGGAGCCTCGTCTCGAGCTATATCGCCCCTGGGAGTGCAGTACTGGATGACATGTTTACCGGCATGGCGACTGACATCGTGATCCTGAAGAACGGGCAGGGGAGGAGTTACATTCCCTCAGTCCCCGTCAACTCGATCGGGCTCTGGGTCAGCAGTGAAGGCTACCTGCTGAAGATGGCTGCTGCCCACTCGCTCACCCTGCATGGGGTGAAGATGCTACCGGAAAGCACGCCGCTCAGTCTCCCCTCGGGCTGGAGCATCATGGCTTACCTCAGGGAGAGCGAACTGGCGATTGGGACGGCCTTAGGCTCGATCGCGAGCGACATCGTCTTAGTCAAAGACCAGGACGGGAAGACATACCTCCCCTCACTGGGGGTCAACAGTATCGGCACGATGAAGCCAGGGCAGGGTTACCAGGTGAAAATGGCAGGTGCCCATGTGTTCAACTATCCTGCATCGAAGGGCTCATCAGCTGTCCAAGTGGTGGAACGAACGACACCGTCTCAGACCCAATCTGTGAAAGGAGGCACCGTACCTCCTTGGGTGTGCACCAATACGGGCGTGAGTCATTCCGTCATTATTCCGCTTGCGGCAACTCCCACAATTGATGGGGCGGCGCTCTCAAGTGGAGACTACGTGGGTGTGTTCTACGACTCGAGCAGCACGATTGCCTGCGCGGGCTTCGAAACGTGGACCGGTACCGGGGCAGTCGTCTTGACGGCGTACGGCGATGACCCAACGACGACTGTCAAGGACGGCCTTGTTCAAGGGGAGAGCTTCCGCTGGAAGCTCTGGCTCCACGCAGACGGGAAGATAGTCGATGCCCATGCAGCCTACATGACAACAGGGAGCCTCGGAGGCGTTGTGTCTGACTCCGGATCATTCACCGCGAACGGCATCAGCGGCCTCGCCTCCTTGACCGGCAGTCTGACCAGCGTGCGGGAGAGAGACCTGCCCAAGGACTTTGCCCTAAGCCAGAACTACCCTAACCCGTTCAATCCTAGCACAGTCATTCGATTTGAACTGCCCCGGGAANNATTGATGGGACCAGGTCTGCCGGCGTCTATGAGGTGCGGTTCGATGCGGCAGGTCTACCAAGCGGAATGTACATCTACCGGATGAAAGCAGGAGAGTTCGTCCAGTCGCGCAGGATCCTGCTGGTTCGATGAGCTGTCGTTGGAAAGAGGTAAAGGGAAAGGCTCGAATTGCTTCGAGTCGATAGGATGCGACTCGGTATATCATCTATATTGACCCACATATCAAGGTACTGACGCAGGAGAGCTAAATCATCCTGGATGCTTACTCATCAAGCAACTTAAGAATCCTTGGAGTTACCATCGTGTGTAATCCTCGATCGGTTCTTTTGGCATGGTTGTTTTTCTTGTTGCTTGCAGAGGTAAGTGACGCGCAGTGGGTGCAAACGAATGGACCGAATGGTGGCACAGTTTCATCATCTGTCGTCTGTGGGTCAGACCTGTTTGCCGCAGTCGCGTACAGTGGCGTTTTTCGCTCCACCAACAATGGGGACAACTGGGTGCCAGTGGACACGAGTTTGAAGGCTGCTGATGTTTGGTCTCTTGCTGCCAATGGCTCAAATGTGTTTGCTGGGAATGAACATGGCGTCTTTCTCTCAACTGACCACGGCGGAAGTTGGACATCTGTCATTACAGGCCTGACGCACACCTTCATTCAGTGCTTTGCAGTTAGTGGATCATATCTGTTTGCCGGAACCATGGATGGAGGTGTTTTTCTTTCGACTAATAACGGCGGTAGCTGGATGCCTGTGAACGCCGGTATGGAAAGCGCCGGTATTTCGTCCCTTGCAGTCAGTGGGCCAAATGTTTTTGCTGGCGTTGGGGGCGGAGGCGTTTTCCGCTCCACCAACAATGGGGTCACGTGGACTTATTCTAATACTGGTCTGGGAAGTACTCCTGTTGCGTGTCTTACCTTCAGCGGAGTGAATCTCTTGGCCGGGACGTGGGGCGATGGCATTTTCCTCTCTACCGACAATGGCGAAAGTTGGAAACCTGCCGACAAAGGCCTGACGAGACCTTACGTTGAAACCTATGTCGGGGCCTTTGCCGTCAGCGGCGGCAATCTGTTTGCCGGGACCTGGGGCGCCGGCGTCTTCCTCTCCACCGATAGCGGCGGCACTTGGACGCCAGTCAATACCGGCTTGACAAATACCGATGTTCTGGCTCATGCCGTGAGCGGCAGAAATCTCTATGCCGGGGAGCGTCTTCCTTTCTACCAATAGCGGCTCCAACTTGGACTCCAGTCAATACGGGATTGACAAGTCCTTTTCTTTCCATCAGCAATTTCTGGAATACAGCAACAGAGAGTTGAATGTACTCAGT
The DNA here is from genome assembly GCA_003152955.1 of Candidatus Bathyarchaeota archaeon. The sequence goes on along the minus strand of PMBQ01000313.1, from coordinate 5,384 downwards.
TCAAAGACGATGAGCCGAAGGTGGATAAGATTATGCAGAATTTCACCCTCAAGCGAAGTGCTCCCAAAGTCGTCTCCCAAAGTGTCGTGCATTCCAGTTTTCACTTCATGGAGTCCATTCGCCACACATCAACAGGTTGAGTGGATCTATTTGTCGTACTTATGACCAGACGATTGAAACACACTATCAACATTACACCAACAGAAAGAATCAAAATTGCATTGGACTTCTGTTCAATCGTAAGCATTAGCCTAATACTCTTGAAGATGACGCCCACAACGAGCCAGTTTACAATGATAGCAATGTTGATGACAGGGGCGATTGGATTATTCAAGAAAATGCCATACAAACTATTTTTGCTATCATTTCGATCAGCTTTTTCATCTATGCAAACACCAAAGGTGACCCTCAAGCAACTTTTTGGATAGGCGTACTTCTAGTTTTGCTAATTGTGGCAATGATCTGGGGGACCCTATTCCTGAAGGGCTTCAGACATTTCGAATCTCTGAACAGGGTTAGGTTCGATCTTGTCGACTATACAGTCTTGATCACTCCCACACTTCTTTCATCTGATTTGTATCTGGACCATAAGTTGCCATTCTATGTGGCAGTTGCCATCATCGCTTTTGCTCCAGTGTTCTCCGTCTTATTACCCTTTGTGTTCAAGCTTCTAGTTGTAGGGTTTGCCTTTTTCATTTACCTGCTAGACTTGAGCAATTGGAACCTTAGTGCCGCAGCTTCAATACTTTCACATCTTTCAGCGATACTGGGTGCTCTTTTCATTAACTATCTATTGTTCCTGAGATGCAGAAGCGAGGTTCCCAGATGACTGACGAGCAAGTCAGGTACATCGAAGATCGATCTTCACTGCGCCAAGCCAAACAAGAAGATCAAACCCCCGAAACCGAAGGTGTGCCTCAACGCAAGTGTCTAACCTGTGGATGGAGCGTCTCACAGACTGCAGATATTTGTGAGAATTGTTCTGAGTGGTTGCTCAAAGGTAAATGCTGTTTCTGTTACTCTCATGTCGAGGAAGGTCAGAACTTTTGTAGCGAATGTGGAAATCCACCGACCGGAGTTGTATGCAAAGCTTGCGGTAAGTCCAGTATATTCGATTACTGTCCTCATTGCACGGTTCCACTGACAGAACAAGCCAATGAAACGCTTGATAATCTGAGAAAAGCGCCGGAGATCCAGAACGTTATCAATATGGTAAGTGGCGATAAGGACAAGAGTACACAATCTGGCAAGCATGTGAATGATGAACTGCAAAAGTTGAAACGATATCTGTCTAAGACTCAGGAACAAAAAACAAAAAAGAAATCATTCGTTTTGAACGATGATAGTACGAAAGATGTGGATGATAAGATCAAAGCCGCTGAAGAGTCAGGGCGGAAGTTGAGAGCTGAACAACAACGAATAGTTCAAGAGCAGCAGGAATTGGAAGCACTCAGGCAAATGGAAGAAACAAAGAAGAAGACATTCAAGAGCAACCAGGATGCGCGCCGATATTTTGGAGCTTTAAAGATTCTTATTCCAGCAATCATTCAAAAAAGAAAGCCAATTGGCTGGAGATGTAATGTCTACGGGAATACTCATTCGGACGGCCCTCAGAACTGTGCGGATCCGTCGGCAGGAGGAGAATATATCTTCGAAATTCAAATAGAACATTCAACCAAAGAGATTGAGTTATGAACACCCAAAGACCACGTGAAGATTCGATTATCACTTCCGGGGTGGTATCGGATACAAACACCGCAAGGCATAAAAGTGACATCATATCGTCTGAGGTTGATAATCCCAATATAATCTCTGCCTCTGTTTCGGGTACCATCCAGTTGAACAATGTCCCGTACAGTATCATCAAGCAGATTGCCCGATCCGGTGAATCGGAGGTGTTCCTGGTCGATCGAGCTGGGCAGAAATTTGTGTTCAAGCTCTACTATCCTCAATACAAGCCCAAAGATGAAGTTCTAATTCAACTCAAGGGATTATCTCATCCAGACATCATAGCAGTATGTGACTTTGGCTATCACAATGGAAGGTTCTATGAGCTAGTTGAATATGCAGAAGGTGGAACGCTCAAGGACCTTATGCCTTTGAAGGATTTTGCTCGCATAAGAGAACTGGTAAAGGAAATCATCAATGCGCTCAACTTTTGCCACTCACACGGAATGATTCATCGGGACATCAAGCCGGAGAATATTTTCTTTAGGGACTCTACTAAGACTGACCTTGCAATAGGTGACTTCGGTATAGCATCGGCTCTCGATAAGGGGTTCTCCAAGCGAATGACTAACCAAGCGCGAACGACAATATTCGCTCCACCCGAAGTGTTCATGAATACTGGTGGTAAAACTGTCTTAGGGAAGGAAGTGGATTACTATGCATTAGGAATGACGTTGCTCAATCTGTGGACAGGCGAGGATCCTTTTAGTGACGTTGGCGAGTTTGGAGTTATGAGAATCAAGATTGAGGGAAGACTCGTTCTTCCCGAAGAAATGCGTGATGAACTGAAAACACTAATCAAGGGGTTGCTCACTGTCGAGATTTCAAAACGATGGGGATACAACGAGGTACAACGCTGGCTAAGAAGTGAACCCGTCGGTGTTTATTTTGCTACCCACATCTTTGACTACAAGAATTACTCGTTTGGCTATGTTGACGGTGAAGATGTTATTGTCAATAATCCAAAGGATTTGGCCAACTATCTTGAAAAATACCCTAAACAAGGAGAGGGTCATTTGTATAGACATACAATCGCAAAATGGAGCGAAAGCGTCAACCCGGGTTTGTACAATGAGTTGATGGATATTGTCGAGAGAGATTGTCCACGTGATCGAAAGGCCGGGCTTACTAAGGCAGTTTATGTTCTCGACCGCGATCGTTCATTCCGTGGATTTGATGGAACCATTCTGAGAACTCAAGAGGAAATGGCTCAATATTTTGAGGATCACTTTGATCACTATGAAAAAGATCTGCAAAATCCGAATGCTTCTTTCTACCTCTTCCTGGATGCCAGGAATTACAAAGACAAGGCGGATGAATACCGCAAATACTTCAGAGACGTCGCATCTGAGGCTGCTCTTAATGTACTCATTCTCAAACTACAGGGCGCTGACAAATTCATTACGGGTAACTACACAATCTATCAACCCAGGGAGTTACTCCAGGTTGATGCCGACACAAAGGTAAGAATCCTAAGTCAGCTTGCTAATCCCAGGTCAAAATTGTCACTTTGGATCAGCAGCTTCGTCGAGTTGCGCCCTACTATCGATGAATGGAGACTGCTGAAACGATACGATGAGACGAGTATTCGTTATGCGCTGCTACAAGGATATGAACTCAACGGGAGGAATGTATCAAATGTAGAGGAGTTTACTAGACTACTGAATGATCAATTCGGCGACTTTTTCTTCGAGACCAACGCAGAACATAATAGGTATGAGGCAGATTACTGGTTAAGGCATTATCAGAATTCCTCGTTAGAGCAAGTTGCTATTCGCTTTCTTACTGATTACGAATATTCTGAAAGGGAATTTGGATATGCGTTGGTTCATGTGTTGAAAGATTCTGCCAAGAGTGGAAAAATCTATCAGGTTCTGGCAGACCTGCTCAAGGTAATCAAAGTTAGGACTTGTGGTAACGAGAAAATGTTCAATCTAACTGTGGAAATGAGTGGGCGCTGTGTTGGGGAATGTTTGAAAGAGCGAGAATCCACGTCTCAAGATGTTCTAACTCGTCTCGATATGTTCTTGACATTCGTTGAGAACAATAAAGCAGAATATCCCGAATATTTTGTTAGACTTACACAAAGACTGGATGGCCTCCTTCCTACTGAACTCCGTAGACACGTTGACACATTCAAAGACAATGAGCGAGCTTTGAAAGATTTTAGGAGTAGGCTTGAAGGTGTTGCAAAGAGATTTCAGGCACTTAATCCCGAGTTGACTTACTTGAAAAGGTATGCAAAAGAAATCCGACTCATTAACCACAAAAAACGGACGTTGAGTGAGGCAAACGACACGGAACTAGAATCCGCAATGAAAAAACTAAATGAAGTGTATGAGAGGATCAAAGTTGAGAAGAGGGCTTCTGTACGTGCCTCTTACAAAACGAATCCTCGTAGGGGTCGAATCGTGGGACTTTGTTTCGGGATTTATTGGACACTTGCTGGTCTTGCCTTCCTATGTTCTGGGATTATCTTTGGATTTAAGGGTACTTTGTTCAAAGACTACACCGAACTCAACCCCTTTTTCTATGGAATAATGCAATTTCATAATCACCCTATAAATCTATTTTATCTAATAATGGGAATGATACCTTTGTATGTAGGGGGTGTAATACTCGGAGCGATATATGACAAGGCAGCATATTATCTTGGAAGAAGAAAAGCGATCGCTTCAGTCACACTTGCGCCAGAGGAACTGAATGCGAAGATGGAATCTATTACAATGATATATGACCACTTTGCAAAGAAACTGGAGGTTGAGTTGCACAATGAGACGAGCAGAATATTATTGATGGATGATGATGAAGTGAACTCGTCACTCTCTAAGAACGTTGAGGCCATTTCATAGCCTATGCCAATTATCTGTACACACTGCCATCAATTGAATCGAGACACTGCCCTATTCTGTAAGTATTGCGGCAGTCAGATTGCAGCTCCATCTCAGAAATCGAACACTGTTGGTCTGGACGATTTAGTGGGTATGTCTGAGATCAAAGCCAGAATCCAGGAGATAGTAATTGTTTCACAGCAAATGAAACAAAGAGGCCAACTGAAACCGCAGCGTCTTCATACTGTCTTAGTCGGCAATACTGGGACGGGAAAGAGTAAGATTGCGTACTTGCTTTCGCAGATTTATTTCCAGAGCGGTATCATAACCAAACGTTCCCCATGCGTAGTTGATGCGGTCGAGTTCTCGCAATTCGCGAAGGACTTTACAAATAACTACAACGCTGCGAAAGGTGGAATTCTTTTCATTGACAATGCTCACAAGCTTGTTCCGAACGGCTACGCTGGTGGGCAAATTATTCAGTTGGATAAGCTGTTTTCAGAGATTGACAAGAACCCTCACGATCCGATCGTCCTCCTTGCTGGGTTACCGGGTGGCTTCAAAGACTATCTGGAAGCAAATCACGACATCGAGAATAAATTCCGCTTTATTTTTCTTATACCGGATTTATCAACTGCCGATATGCATCAAATTGCCTTACACGAGCTTTCAAAACACGATTTTAAACTCGATGCTGCTGCCGAAAACAGATTGAGAAAGTACTTCGCTCATGTAATCAAAACAAATGTTGGGTCATCGGGTAACGGTCACCTTGTGCTCAAGAAAGTTGAGGATATTATTCAAAACTATTGGCTCAGGAGTACA
>PMBQ01000331.1 GCA_003152955.1 Candidatus Bathyarchaeota archaeon | reverse complement strand
TACGTTGAGTAAATTTACTCAACGTACTGAGTAAATGAGGTGCGCATGACTTACAGACGGAAGCAGTTTGAGGTTCTAGTCGCAAGACTGCAAGAAAAGCGACGGTTCATCCAGGTTCTCGCAGGCCCCCGTCAGTCTGGCAAGACCACTCTCGCACAGCAAGTTGCATCCGCATCTGACCTTCCTGTGCATGTCGTGTCAGCAGATGACCCTGAAGCCCATGGGCGTGCATGGCTCCAACAGCAATGGGAGATTGGTCGAGGGCAAACCAGGGATGCGGGAAAACAGGGTAGTGTGCTCGTAGTAGATGAGGTTCAGAAGCTGCCGGCCTGGTCAGAGACCGTCAAGAGGCTCTGGGATGAAGCCACTGCTTCTCGCACACCACTAAAGCTGCTCATTCTCGGTTCAGCACCTCTTCTCATACACCAAGGACTCTCGGAGAGCTTAACGGGGAGATTCGAGGTCGTCCGATCGACACATTGGTCCTATTCCGAAATGAGAGATGCCTTCGGTTGGTCGTTGGATCAGTATATCTACTTCGGAGGATATCCAGGTTCAGCGGGGCTCATTAGCGATGAGGACCGCTGGAAGAGATATATTCTTGATTCCATGGTCGAAACGACGCTCTCGCGTGACATCCTCCAACTTCAGCGAATCGATAAGCCTGCATTGCTGCGGCAGCTCTTCAACGTCGGGTGCTCGTATTCGAGCCAGATCCTCTCGTACACGAATCTTGTTGGGCAGCTTCAAGATGCGGGAAACACGACCACACTTGCTCACTACCTTGACCTTTTCGGTGCCGCAGGAATAATGGTCGGTCTTCATAAGTACGCAGGTCAAAGGGTCCGTCAACGGGGCTCAAGTCCTAAATTCCAGACACTGAACAACGCATTCATCACATGTCAATCGGAACTCAGCTTTGAGCAAGCCAGGAAAGATCATTCTTATTGGGGGAGACTGGCTGAATCGGCCGTGGGCGCACATTTGGTGAATGAATCTCAGTCCGGAAGTTCAGAGGTCTACTATTGGCGAGAAGGACAGAAAGAGGTGGACTACGTCGTAAAAAGGGGGAAATCAATCACTGCCATCGAAGTGAAGAGTGAATCTGAACGCGGCGTCTTGTCTGGAATGGATGAGTTTTCCCGGAAGTTCAAACCAAAGAGAATGTTGCTTATTGGTTCAGGAGGAATCGAGCTACATAAGTTCCTCGGCAACGGAATAGGGAAGTGGATCGAGTGACCGGAACAAAACAAATCTCTGATTCGTTAGCACATTGTGGCAACGCCGTGACTGTGAGCCCCTGGCCCGAAGAGGCGGGAACGTGACAGAATCCGTTCGTTACACTCACCAACACTGGAGTCCAGCATGGGGAAGTTTCTGCCGGCTGCTTTGATTCTCTGTGCAATCGGCATTGCGATGGGGCAGGGGAACCCGCCTGTCAGTCCTGCCCAAGTCCGCGGCAAGAATCAATAAACTGACCTGTTTGCATCTCTACTGAAGCGACTCATTCTGCCGCTGTTGGCCTGCATCCTACCGGCCATTGCTCTCACGCAAACAAACCCGGCGGCACAGGCGGCCCGTCACTGGCGCCAGCAGCATGAACGGGCAATCGTGGATGAATTCGTGGCGCTCTTGAGAATCCCAAATATCACCCGGGATCGAGAAAACATTCAGCGCAACGCGGAGTTCATTGCGAGAATGATGGAGACTCGAGGCATTGCCTCCAGACTCGTTTCGGCGGAAGGTGCGAATCCGCCCCCGTCCTGCAGCAGACTGAACTCCAGGACCCGGTTTTGCTCATTTTGCGGCTTATGCGGTCGGTATCGATTCCTTTCGATTCTCAACTTCCCAGGCCGATCCTTTTCAAGAGCCCGGCGAATCGGGGATCGCGGCGAAGCGGATCCAGCTTGGGATCGGTTTTAGTATTGCACAATGCCTCGGCTCGTCTTTCGTACGCCTTCTCGAGCCACACGAACGCCAGATCGATTTCTCCCAGAGCCGCGTAGACGAGAGCGATGCCACGGAACAGGTTGCCGCCCGGGAAAACCGTCGGATCCAGCTTCTCGATAATGGCTAATGCTGCATCTCTATTTCCCGCCGCGGAGTGGCATTGTGCAAGCGCAATCGCTGTCTCAAGTTCGTTCCCTGTCAGTTCGCCCCATCGGTGGTTCTCTGCGATGGCCTCTGTGAACATCCCTTTGCCCTGGTACGCAAGTGAAAGAAGCCGGTGTACTGAGGCAAAGTGTGGATCCAATTCGAGGGCCTTTCTGGCGTACTCGANNCGTCCCTGGAAAGACAAATACTCGGCGTACCAATGGTGCGTTGTCGCGTAGTTTGCTTTCAAACTGATGGCCGACTTGAACTGCTTCTCTGCGTTCTGCCAATCCCATTCATTCAACATGAGCAGACTGGCCAGCGACGTATGTGCTTCCGCGAGCTGATCGTCCAATTCCAGGGCTCTCTCCACCGCGGCCCTTGCCTTGGGGTACGTCTCTTTCCTTGAAATGCCTCCAGTGTCACTCAGCAGATTGTATGAATCGGCTATCCCGGCCCACGCAAGAGCATATCGTGAATCCTTCTCGATCGCCTCTTCAAAGTAACGAATGGCTGTCCGTAGTCCGTCCCCACTACGTTTGTTCCAGAAGAATCGACCTTTAAGATACAGCTGATACGCTTCCGTGTTTTCGGT
>PMBQ01000074.1 GCA_003152955.1 Candidatus Bathyarchaeota archaeon | reverse complement strand
AGGAGTTCAAACACAATCGGCTGAAACCGTTCAGCCATTACGTGAACAGTTTACGGTCATAGAATTGAACTTTACAAAGAGCGTTTTTCATTCCCAACGCAGTCGACTGCGTTTACGTTCATCGTTATGGACGCCCCCCCGCGTCACGATGACCCCCATGGAAGCGGCAAAGCCCTCCCTTACTCCACGGTGAGGTATGCATTCCGGACTCTGACTCGAAGTCTCGGTTGGGTTTCTGGAAACATGAGCCGCCGCTGCCGAATCTACGATCTTCGACACACATTCGCCACCTGACAGATCACCCTTTGGCAGGAGCAACAAGCGGATGTCTCCGCTCTGCTGACGGTCCTGTTGATCTATCTGGGACGCGTGAAGGTTTCCGATACCTAATTGGTATCTTAGCGCAATCCCGGAGCTATTTGCCGTGACCGTAGAAGCTTTTGAACAATATGCGTGCTCAGGGCATGGAGGTTCAAAATGCACCACCACTCAGCCGATATGCCCACTTTCCCCAAGATTGTGCAGGACTTCTTTTGTATCTATCTCCTGAATGAGAAAGACGTTAGCCGCCAGACTGTTGTCTCCTACCGAGATACCTTCCGGCTCCTGCTCCTGTTAATCCGGAAGCATCGTTGCGGAGAGCTTTCCGATCTCACTCTTCTGGACCTCGATGTTGATCTCATCCTCGGGTTTCTTAAATATCTCGAGCGAGAAAGCGGCAACACCATCCTCGCGCCCATTGGAATGCTAACACAAACTGCGTCACAATAAACACATAGAGAGCTGGCTCAAGGAAAAACTTCAGGCGATCTACCTCTGTCCATGCGTAACGATTGGACATCAATAGGATCATAAGAACATAAGCGGCGCCAATCGCGACTGCAAGGCTCCGGCGCGCCTCACGCAATCGATAGTTGTTGCGGCAGATCCACAATACGATTGCGAAGGTTAGGAGTACAATAAAGGGTCCTGAAAAAATAAAATCATAGGGTTCGCGCCAGAACAGTCTGTTTAATGAAGGGAAAAGGTTGCGTTCTGTCACGTATTCTGACGTTGGGTGCCAGATCTTTGAACCATTCAAGTACACCGAGCTTGCGACGCCTTTCATCGATTCTATAAAACAACAACGAAGTCGGCTGGAAGCAATTCTATCAAAGGTGATGTTCTGAATAGCCTGCTTTTCGGTGTTATACTTAGTCATGTATTTCCTAGCACCCTCTGGGTATCTGTAGTTTAAATTGTTCGTGTAGCCATTAGTATCATCAGCTGTAGGATGATACTGTATGAGCCCAAGTTTGTGTTCACCTCCGAACGTAGTCGTAGATATCGTTCCGAAGAGTACGAATTGTTTTAAGAGAAAAACAACAACCACCAGCGAAATCGGCGTAATAACCCTAAAGATGGATTTGCGTGAGGCATTTGCAATCCAAAGCGCAATCAAGAGCACTGGGACGAAGTACCATTGAAAGACCGTCCGCGTCAAAAACAGGAAAATTGCTGCTGCAGATATACGCAGTTCTGATCCTCGCTTCTCAGAGAATCGCCACAACTCGTATAGCATCCAGGTTGTCAGGACAGCAGAAAGCATGGTCCCGTCAAGAAGCGTAGCCATAGCTAAAGCTCCCGGATAGAAGAGCCAGAAGGCGTAAGCAACAGCGGCAATCTTTATCGACCCAGTTGCAGATCGAATCCAGACGAAAACNNCGCATGCAAGGCGCCCCAAAAAACATAAAGGCTCCCATCAACAAAATATAATAGCTCGACACCTTCTTGCTTAGGTGAAAGCGCAGCAAGAATTGTTCTGATAACATCTAGCATAGGAGGCTGAATGTGAAGGTAGAATAGGTTTTCCAAAGGTGCGTCGTGCAATTGCTGTATGGGTAACGTCTGCATCATGGTATCCGATGTCCAGCCTTGAAAATAGAATCCTGATATCAAATCACTTGGATAGTAAATCTTAATGTATAATTCCAGAGAAGATATGAAAGCAAAACCAATGAGTAACAGAATGATCTCAGTCAGCATGATTTCTTCTGTTCTTACCCTGCTTTGGGAACAACTGTCATTTCAGGTTGAAAAAAAGCTCGCTCTAAAAAGAGTGTTTCTTCTTAGACCAGACGAATACAGAGGACACCGCGTAGTTCCAAACGCTGCCGACGATTGCGCCAAGAAGCCCCGCAAGCCACCATTGAATCTGATGTTCAAATAAAGAGGTTGCCACGGCCACGTTCACGAAGGCTCCTAATGAGCAGGTCAAATAGAACAAAAGCAAGCCACGCGAAATCGCCCAGCCCTTCAAACGTTCATCTCGATATGTGAAGATATTGTTGAGCATGAAGTTCATACCAATTGCGGTCCCTGTTGCAACAAACTGTCCGACCATGAACGGCATCGATAATGGTCTGAGAAAAAACCACAGAATGCCCAAGTGCATCATCGCCCCGAACATACCCACGAAGACAAACATTAGAAACCGCGCAGGTATCATTCGTCCGATAGTTTTGTCAAAAAGCAGTAACGCGTATTCCCCGATTACGAGTGTGTCCAGTTTGCTCTCTCCAGCGTGGCGTGTGCGGAAGAAGAAGGGCAATTCCACGAGGCGCACATTTCCTCCAACAGACGCAACAATGTCGAGCAGAATCTTGAAGCCTTTGCCTGAGACTCTATGAAGGGCACTATCGAAGAGTTCGCGGGTTAACATGAAGAATCCGCTTAAAGGATCAGAGAGACGAGTTCGAAGCATGAACCGTTCTAACCAGATACCAACCAGACTTAACCGCCGCCGAATTAAGGACCAATCACTGCTCATGTCAACTCCCTTATATCGGCTGCCGACAGCCCAATCGAACTGACCGGTGCGAAGCTTCTCCAACATTCTTGGAAGCAGCCTTTCATCATGTTGCAGGTCGGCATCCATAACCGCCATATATGGCGCCGAACTAGCACACATTCCTACAAGGCATGCCGATGATAGCCCGCGGCGTCCGACTCTCCTCATGTAGCGAATGCGCTCGTAGCAACGGGCA
>PMBQ01000150.1 GCA_003152955.1 Candidatus Bathyarchaeota archaeon | reverse complement strand
TAACCAGGGGTTCACCGGTCTCTTTGATCTTGAATTTCACGTAAACTAACCGTGTCGGGAGCTCCTCGTACTGGACCTCGGCGTCTGCGATTGTTGTCCCGCAGTCTGGGCAATAATTGTTCGGCCTGCTTGCTTCGTAAATCAATCCCTTCTTCCAGAGTTCTATGAAGGTGCTTTGGGTTAGCCCGCGATATTCCTCGCTATCTGTTCTATATTTTGACGCATAATCACCACTAAGTCCGATGCGCTTCATGGTTTCAATCATCTTGCTTTCGAGGTCATCGAGTGCGGATCTGCAGAGCTCGATGAATTTCTCCCTTGGAATCTCGCGCATCTTGACCCGGTGCAGGTTCTCAGTGTATATCTCCACAGGAAGGCCGTTTCTGTCTATGCCGATCGGGAAAAAAACAGAGAAGCCAGACATCCGACTGGTTCGTGCGATCATGTCGATCTGCGAGTATTGTGCTACTGCGCCAATATGCCATGTACCCGAAGGATATGGGGGCGGAGTGTCGATTACGAACTGTTTCCTGCCCTTTCCCGGACTAGGATTGTAGATGCCCTTCTGCTGCCACTCTTCGAATATGTTTCGTTCTATGTTGTGGTCCCATCTTTTTCCTGGAATTGTTGGAACATATCTCTTCGCGGGCTTAGCTTCATTCACACTCATTCTGTAAGGTCACCTCGGCCAGGCTTTCGCGGTGCGTAGCTCTTCTTGTGAAGCAAGTCGTTTTAGACCTAGTGGACTTGGCAGTGATACGAGCTCCTGCGCCTTTTGCTGTGAAAGCAAGCTTTGCGTATAAGATTAGCGAATCACGCGATAGATTCTGTCTTCCCAACTTGCCCTGACGCTCTGTCGGCGAAGTAGCTTCCCACTCTGAAAGCGGTGGCCAGCAGAAAGACGACGAGTATTACTTGACCTCCCAAAAGGTTGGTATAATCGGCAAGATTGGAGATTTGATGGAATATTCCGCCGTAGACGGTTTCCGCTATCGATAGTACGTCGAAGTAGTAGTTGAAGAACCAGTGAAGTAGAATTGAGGCGTAGGCGCCGTAGGCTACGTACATGATTCCGAATACGAAACCTGCCAAGAAGGCGGTTGTGATCTTTCCGGCTTCCCAACCGCTTCCCGCCAAGAAGTGAGCCAGCCCGAAGATTACGGCAGTCAATAGTATTAGTACCCATTCCACAGGGCTTATGCCATGTGGAAAACCGTCTGCTCGGATGTTTCTGTAACCCATTTTCGCCTTGGCAAGTTCTGGGCTGAACATGGCCAATAGGATCAACTTTCCCTTGTTCCCCAAACCTGAGATTTTCGGATCCTTTCTGTACCGAAACAAGAGGAGAATACCGACAACTAGTCCGATTGAGGTGATCCGGAAGGCAAATTCTTCTTGCAGAGGAGCGAAGGAAAGCTCGGTCAAAATTACATAGGGGTTCGTGGTGGGGAAGCTTATGCTCCCGGTTTGGACTCCTTGTGATTCTTGGAATTGTGATATTATTATCGTAGCGGAAACCAGTGCCGATGCAACCAAGGGCATGATGTAAAGAAAATTGGTCTTAGCGAGAGAAATTGACTTTGCGAGAGCTCCTCTTGCAGAGCTTACGTAACCTCCTCTATCGAACCAGGCAAGGATCATACACGTTAAGAAGACTCCCCAGATTAGAACGAATAGAACACCTAAACTGACTCCCAACGGAATTGGAACCGAGAAGATCATGAACAAACCAACATCAATCCCATGGATTCTCTGCTCCGCCGCGGCGAGACCGTCAGACGTTGAAAAGAATAGCACCGGTCCAAGAACGAGTGAAATGAAATAGCTGATCGTGGAGACGACTATGAGAATCAAGGCGAGTGCTCTGATTCCAACCTTCAGAGATGTCACGATAGACTTGGTTGTTGACACGTCATTGTGCACCTTGCCCGGAAATTCTCTTAGCGTAACGTCTGGAATAATGCCCTAATTCAAGGTACTGTTGAAGGCGCATGTTCCAAAGTTTGCTTGGGGGATCACGTCCGAATTCTCCCCGAGCAGGTCACATGCAAAGTTTTCTGAGCTCGTCTGCTTTGTCGGTCTTCTCCCATGTGAAGTCGGGATCGTCTCGACCGAAATGACCGTAGACAGCGGTTTTTCGGTAGATAGGTCTGAGGAGTTGCAAGTGTTCGATTATTGCTTTTGGCTTCATGTCAAAGACGTTCTGCACCGCGTCGGTAATTTTCTCATCAGGTACCTTTCCTGTTCCATAAGTGTTGACCATGACAGATACCGGTTTCGATACGCCGATGGCGTAAGCGATTTGAACGTCGCATCTATCGGCTAGCGCTGCGGCCACAATGTTCTTCGCGATATACCTTGCCATGTAGCTGCCGGACCGGTCTACTTTGGTAGGGTCTTTTCCAGAGAAACAGCCTCCTCCATGACTTCCGACCCCTCCGTATGTGTCGACGATAATCTTTCTGCCAGTAAGACCCGAGTCGGCAAGTGTACCGCCGACCGTGAACCTCCCTGTTTCGTTTATGAAGAATTTAGTGTTCTCATCAAGCATTTCAGGCGGCATAACAGCCCTGATCACTTTCTCAATTATGTCTTTCTTCAATTGCTCTCGTGAAACATACTCATCATGCTGCGCGGCAATGACTACCGCTTCGACCCTCTTTGGTGTACCATTTTGATACTCTACCGTGACTTGCGATTTGCCGTCAGGTCGAAGGTACTTCATGATGCTCTGTTTTCTCACGTCTGCGAGTCGTCTGACCAATTTGTGGGCTAACGTGATTGGGAGTGGCATCAATTCGGGGGTTTCGTTTGTCGCATGACCGAAGACCATTCCTTGATCACCGGCACCCATGTCTTCCTTGTTGACCCCCATTGCGATATCTGGTGATTGCTCTTCTATTGAAACAAGAACACCGCAGGCCTCCCAATCGATTCCAACTTTGGCATCGTAGAACCCTATATCCTTCAGTACACCGCGAACGATCTGAGGGATATGTGCGTAAGCGGTCGTGGTAACTTGCCCAGTGACTATGACAGTCCCTTTCATGATCAGGGTCTCAATGTCCACCCTCGCCCTTGGATCCTGTGCAATAATGTCGTCCAAAATGGCGTCAGAGATTTGGTCTGCGACCTTGTCCGGATGACCTTCGGTGAC
>PMBQ01000128.1:1791-2679 GCA_003152955.1 Candidatus Bathyarchaeota archaeon | reverse complement strand
TCTCTGAACTTCGAGCGAGGGTCACCCTCAAGGATGCTGAACATCACTGCAGGCGGGAACAGGTCAGGGACATCAAGGACTGGATGCAGATCCCAGCTCTGTTTCGTGAAATCCTCTCTGTTGCTGGTCATGATTTGTCCTCTTTCACAGCATTGCGAATGATACAATTGGCGGTTGCCTACCTGGCGCAATGAGGCTGACAGAAACCATCGAATCGTTGGATGATAAGCGAAATTCCGCTCCAAATGTACGGCATGAATCCGGAAATGTCAACGCGATTTGATTGGCAGCGCCTATTTCTGAAGCACCAATCTTCTTGTTGTTGAAAAGTCATTCGTCGTAAGAACCGCGAAGTACGATCCACTCGGCGTCTCTTTGGCGTTCCATGATACCCGGTACGTCCCGGTTTTTTCGAACTCATTAACGAGCTGATCGATCCTTCTTCCGAGCACATCGAAGATTGTCAACGTCACATGGCTCCCCACATCTACGCGGAATGTGAGAGTCGTTTGATGATTGAAGGGATTCGGATAGCAATCGAGCAGCTGATACGAAGATTCAGGAACAGGTTGCGGGGAAAGGTCCACAGATGTGAGGATAACGCTTGAATCTAAAATATAGGTTCGCGCACCAGCGATGTTGTCCTCGCTGAATTTCACCACACCTATCCCTTGTGCCAGCCAGGAATCGAGCATGCCGGCATCAAAACAATTCTTGACATAGGTGAAATGGTAACAATTGAAATATGTCGCTGACGTCGTCGACACAGTGTCTTCTTTTCCGGCCATGATTGATGCGGCGCCGTAGAGGCAGACATACCCCGGGTTCAACTGAAGTGTATCGCCGACTTTCGCATTGAGGGAATACAAAGGGCTTTCGCTACTGTCA
>PMBQ01000128.1:0-1743 GCA_003152955.1 Candidatus Bathyarchaeota archaeon | reverse complement strand
ATACTCAGCGTGAGTTTTGTTGAATGGGAGGAATACGACCAACGGTTTCCAATGTGTAACGGGAAATATGAAGGGGCGTCTTTGGCGGATTGAGCCATCAAGTCCGTTGCCGCACACAATGCTTCTATAATAGAGATCGTCAGGAGAACCCTGGCAAGATTCATGATCAACCTGCCTCATTGTTGAAGGCGGAAAGGAACGCATTGCGCCCGCCGGGTACCTACCGGACTGCGCCCCTCTTTCCCGTTCAGTACACGAGCGCTCCAGCTCACACCGGGACCCGTGACGCGAAGACGCTCCTCTATTATAGTAACGAACCAGTCCTCGCGATCCCCCAACCTGGCAGTCAGTCGATCCAGCGGGCAACTTTTGAATCAGTGCCGACAATTCCGGGCACCTCGACAATCCGGTCAATCACCATGTCCATCGATTTGATATCGTGACCTTCAACAATGGCGATTGCATCCGGTGTACCCAGGAGCGCATCTGCCTTAACGACCCCCGGAATCTTGCGGATCGCCTGTACTGCTTTCTTGGGTTCCCTGGTGGTGATGAANNGCCCAGACATTCATGATTGTTTCCTTGAAGAATAGGAATGGTTTCTTGGACCCTGTAAGGCTCGACTTCTGGATTGTCAACAAAACTCACGGTGCCATCCCCCAAGGTACTGTATTCCTTTCCGGGGGTGCCTAGCGGACCCCGCCTTTCTGCGTGTCAAGGTATACCAGATAGTCCGTTGTCGGCGGAACAACATCCAGTTGTCGCAACAGGGTTGCCAGCTGACCACGATGATACGCCGAATGCATCATCACATGATGGACCATCTCTTCAAAACTGTATTCCCAAATCTCTCTCTTGAGATTCGTGTAGCGGATTCGCACGGTCGCCATTCCCGGTTGGATGCGCTCAAGGACGCGCACCTGAGCCTCTTCGACTTCCTTCAAGTACACTTGCACACTCGCTACCGACGGAAACTGATCGGGAGTGGCTCGCACTTGCGGCGATCGGCCCTGCCAACGCTCCACCCACACCCATTCGGCCCANNTCACTTTCCAACGTGGTGATCACATCGAGGTACAGGTGGTTTGCCCACCGATCGTACGCCAGTAGATCCGACAGACTAATCATATCTCCTCCAATTCCCCAGCCTTGATTCACTTCAATTTCTTCTCGAGATCTTCCAGCTTTTGAAGAATCTTCTTCGAGTTTTGCGAGATCCTTCCAACCACATAGAGCAAATACAAGAATAGAACGATTGCCAGAATATTCCCAACAAGTGTCAGAATCATTGTTATTGGCATGCGATCCTCAGGGTTATTGAGACATCTGGTGGGGCATCAATAAGCTGCCATATATACAGCGAATTCGTTCAGATCGCGAAGTCAATTTGATTGTTTACTTCTGCATAATACGTTGATAATCACCCAACGCGCATTCACTTTGCCGATGATGAGTTGCTTAGGATGCGGCGGCCGACTCGAGTATTTTGTCAAACACCTCTTGCGTTTTCTTGGATTGAAAGCCGAGTCTTCTATAGAATATCCTTGTCTTCTTCCGCATGACGTTTGTTCGCACACGAATTCGACAACAGCCTTTTTCTTGTGCCCAGCTTTCTGCCTTTGCGACAAGTTGTGTCCCGATTCCCGAACCTCGATGCGACTCCGCAACAACAAGTCCACGAATTTCTGCAAACGAGTCACTTTCAAGAGACTGTATGAGAGAGACATGAATCCAACCGACGAT
>PMBQ01000259.1 GCA_003152955.1 Candidatus Bathyarchaeota archaeon | reverse complement strand
CTCCCTTGGATTTGAATGTTGCTTTTGAAAGAGCATTGCCAGTCTATATTCGGCAGTATTATACGAAGCTGAAATCGTCCCCGCTCACCTACCGTTTGGCGCGAGGGACTTTTTGGTCGATGCTTGGTGCGGCGTTGTCGCGTGGATCGGGCCTGATCTCCTCAATTCTCGTGGCTCGAATGTTGGGCAAATCAGGATTCGGCGAATTGGGGATCATTCAAAGTACTATTGGAATGTTTGGGACCTTTGCTGGGTTCGGACTTGGTATGACAGCGACAAAGTTCATTGCAGAGTACAGGACGACAAACCCGGCCAAGGCAGGACGAATTCGCGGAATCTCAAGTGCGTTCGCATGGGNNGTTGGCGGAACATGCATTGGCTGCCCCCCATGTTGGAAATCTTCTCAAAGTTGGATCACTATTGCTATTCTTCGGTGGTGTCAGTGGTGCTCAATTAGGTGCCCTTTCGGGTTTCGAAGCTTTCAAATCAATAGCCAAGATCAGTTTTTGGACCGGCATCACTACCCTCCCTCTCACCGTTGCTGGGGCCTACATTGGAGGAGTCGAAGGGGCTGTCTGGGGTTTGGTAATTGCAGGTGGAGTGAGCTGGTTGTTGAGTCATTTTGCCATTGAGACCGAATGCAGGAAAGCCGAAATCCCACATACGTACAAAGGATGCTGGGCTGAGAGACGGGTCCTATGGAAGTTCGCACTCCCTGCCGTTATTAGTAGCGCCTTTTTTGCGCCGACTGACTGGGCGTTGAATGCATTGCTTGTAAACCAGCCTGAGGGATATGGGCAAATGGGCGTTCTTAACGCAGCTAGACAATGGCAAATGTTCATCCTCTATCTCCCATCGGTCATTTCAAACATGACGCTGCCTATGCTCTCCAACCTACTGGGAGAGGGAAATAGGCGTTCATATGTCAAATTGGTGGTGTTGAACTCGGTGGCACTTGTCTGTCTGGCTCTGCTGGCAGCTCTTCCTGTTGCTGTCTTTTCTGGCACAATCATGAGCGCTTATGGTAATGGCTTTGGTGCTGGGCAGAACGCTCTCTTGCTCGTGTGTGCCGCTTCAGTCCTCTGGGCTTTACACATAGTCATTGGCCAAGTTATGTGGTCGACCGGTGCTTCTGCTGAGGCAATGTTCTTTGCAGCATTTAGATCGATTATTCTCTTGGTGGCCGGAGTAATCTTGGTGAAACAGGGAGCTGCTGGGTTGTGTCTGGCACTGCTAGTGACATACATCTTGCAGACGCTTTATCTGGTCCCGTATGTCAAATACAAGGTCAATCGGCTTTTCAATGATGCAGGATTGGCTAGCATTCACCCGGGGAAGACCGAGTAAATGAGATGCATCCTGTGTGATGGCGAAGATAATAGAACGATATCCAAGATTGAAATCCGACATTTGGTCAAGATTTTTTTCGAGTTGTTGCATCATGACATATCAGATGAATTCGGTGATATTTCTGTACTTCGTTTTGTCGAATGCCAGAATTGTGGTCTCAGGTTCTTTTCGCCTTGTCTTGTGGGCTCTTCGAACTTTTATGAACTGCTCAGCCAGAAAATGGGAACAAGCTATTACCAAGAAGAGAAGACGGAATATGAATTTGCGGCAAAGCATATCGGTTACCATGACCGGGTTTTGGATATCGGGTCGGGCCGAGGCCTTTTTAGCAAGTACGTTAAGGGCTCATATACGGGACTCGATTTCAATCCTTCTGCAGTCAAGCAGGCATTTGAAGATGGTATCTGCGTGGTCAATGAATCAATGGACGCACACCTTGACCGAGTGCCTAATAGGTACACTGTCATTACTGCCTTCCAGCTACTGGAGCACGTAGCTAATCCGAGGGCGTTCATTGAGTCATGTGTCAATGCTCTAGGAGCCGGTGGCTTGCTTATTATTGCAGTCCCAAGTGAAGACGCCTTTGTCTCTCTTCAAGAGAATGCGGTATTGAATATGCCACCACATCATGTCAGCAGGTGGAGTGTTCGGGCATTGATGAGTCTGCAGATGATTTTTGGCATAGAACTTATTGCATTGGAACACGAGAAACTTTCAGCAATTCATTTCGAGACTTACGCTCAATTGGTGTCCGAGCGGATTATCCGTGCTCTACTGCATATTCAAGAGAAGGTACTGATAGATGTTTCATTCCAAGGAAGAATCGTGAGGATGTTGGCTAGGCATCTAAGGCCAATCACTAGGAAGGCAATACTTCATCCCACTCTCTACCCCAATGGGCATTCAATCTTCGCCGTTTATAAGAAGACATCGTCTTCGTAACGGGCCTTTCGGCCGATTACATAGACTGCACTGGAAAACTGACCTGTGAGAATGTGCTGATCGACAAAGGAGCTGGTGAGATCGGCAAGCGCTTAATATGGGTAGTTGTTAGCTCCTTAAACATCTCGAGGTTGATACTGATGGAGCCAGAAAGGAGCACTTTCGGGCCAATTGGCCCTTAGCACCAAGAATCCTATCATGAAGTGTTTGACTTCTGGGAATCAAGGATCTATAGTTGCTTCTTAAGAGCAGCCGGGCGCCAGATCTGACTAGAAGCGCCGACCGATGCGTAATTTCTTGGGTTTCTGCCTCGACCGCCTGGATTAACTGACGACCGTGGGCAATTCCTCGACCAAGGGAGTTCGCGGGTAGTGAACGCCAGGAGGGTCACTTGTCCCGAAGGAGGAACACTATGCCGGTTGTGCAATCGGTACCTAAGGCTAAGACAGCAGAATGGGTAGGAGCACTCAGATTATCGCAGCCTAGCCGCAATGTGCCTGGATAGAATTCAGCTCTAGAACACTGAACGAGTCACAGGACGTTCTCATTTCAAGGCATTTGTATGATAGAGGTGATTTCTGCGTTGCTATTTGTGCATCAGCTTTTCTTCATTGCTATGAACTTCGAGGTGGGAGATTTGACCATCGAAGTCCTTGGAATAATGCTCTCACCCTTCGATCTCGTGGTCGCATTTGTCCTATTCGTTGTAACAAGGCGGCTATCGTCATGGGCAGACGACGGTAACAAATCTAACCGCGTTGTGTTTCGTAGCATTCTTTTTTACACTATTTACCAACTTCTGGTAGTTCTGCCCATTTCGACGTTCAATCTGGACATTCAGATGAAGAGTCTTTTTCGCAACCTTGCCCCGCGCCTGTACTTCCTTCTGATTCCTTTTTTCTACGTTTCGTGGGTTAGCAGACGAGGTGCGGTCAGCCGGTTCTATTTCTATGTCCACGTGACGGCAGTGGTTTTGTTTGGACTAGTAATTTTCAAGCTTGCGGTTGGCAACTTGACGTACACAAATACCGGGGAGCTCAGGATGCTCTGGGGTGGGGCCGCACTGATCTTTGGGATGCTTCTGATTCACAACCTTGCTCTATTTGGTGGAAAGACAAATGTGATTCTCCTGCTCCTTGGGCTGATCGGAATGGTGTTCGCTAACCATCGATCCGCGTACGTAGTTTTGATTGTTCTGGCAATCTTGGCGGCTATTGCTGGGACAAAGACGAAGGTCAAAGGGAGGACGCTGGTCTCTTCACTTGTCGTACTGGCTTTAAGCTTTGTGCTTCTATCACAAATCCCATACGTTCGTGACAACTTCGTTTCCCGATTCGAGACGTCCTTGGATGCTGAAGACGAAAACGCCGCTGGAAGACTAAGCAATTGGAGACTCTCTCTCATTTACTTCTCAGACCATCCTCTTAACGGCTCCCTATTGTCTGACAAATACTACCGTGCCAACGATTACTCGATGAGTTTCGTGACACCCGATATCGTGCGCTGGGCTCCACATAATTTCCTCATCGAGTTCTTGGCAACGCAGGGGATCGTGGGTTTTATTTTCCTCTTGTTCATACTCGGCGGCATCCTCAGAATCGGCTTTCAGAATCGTGCGGATGCAGAGTCACTTCAGATGGTAATGATGGTTTCCTTTTATTGTCTCTTCTGTCTGTTCAATACGAACTTCCTGAATAATTGGAACATATTGATGTTGGTCGTACCGGCCGCGATCATACTGGACCGAAACAAGAAGATAGAAGACCATGCGACTTCTTTGGCTTACAAACGTGCCGCCTTACGACGCAGCAACATTTCTTGGCCTAGAGGACCTTCATCATGGTGGTTGGATAGATTCACTAAAGAATGAACTCAGGAAAGAGGCATCTCTGGAACTAGGGATCGGTTTTCCGTGGGGATGTCCCTCAGCTGACTTTGCACTGAATGGAGTCCGGTATTTCCCCCTTCCAGATGGTATGCCAAAGTCTATTGCGTCGAAGGCCAAGAAGGCGATTCTGCACACCATGAATGGGGAAGTGCCTGAGGCAGCGGTCAGAAGAGCTATTGAGCGCTTCGCTCCTGAAGTGGTCCAGGTGTTTGGCACGGAAACGGCTCTTGCGAGTACGCTTCCGGATTCTGGGATACCATGGGCAATTCATATTCAGGGAAACCTCACTGTTTATCGCCACAAATGGTTCTCAGGGATCGATCGAGTAAGTCTGTTGTCACGAAGCTCTTTGCAATATCTGTTGTCAGGCAGAGGATTTGTGCATGACTATATCCGAATTCGTGATGAGGCTCTACGCGAACAGAAAATGCTCAAGGCTGCGCCCAACATTCTTGGCAGAACGGCATGGGATAGAAGGATAGCTAGAGTACTGGCACCTGGAGCTCGTTACTTCCATTGTGACGAACTGATCCGAAGTGCCTTTTGGGAGCATTCATGGGTCGATCGCACCCCTCATCCAGGGCCGGCGATTGTGCTGGGTGTGTTTCATGGAGCCATCTATAAGGGACTAGAGACACTTCTCCAAGCTACGAAATTGATGATAGGACAAACAAGGAAACCTGTTCTCTTGAGGGTGGCAGGTCTTAGCGAGGATTCGGAAATCGTCCAAGTAGTTAAGAAGGACCGTCATCTGGAGGGGACACTTTCTGCGGTGACATTTCTTGGTTCTTTGAGTGCTGAAAGCCTTGCTCAAGAAATGATGTCGGCTGACGTGTTTGCTTATCCTTCACATATTGACAATAGTCCCAATAGCCTGTGTGAAGCGATGCTGATGGGAATGCCCATCATCTCATCGAACTGTGGAGGGATACCCAGTCTCCTTACGGACTCTGTGGAAGGCTTGCTTGTCCAAGACGGTGATCCGTACTCTTTAGCGGGCGCCATCCTCGAACTACTTTCTGATCCAGTGAAAGCGAAGGAACTGGCAATTCGTGCGCAAGAGCGGGCACGAATTCGACACAAGCCGAAATCGGTGACAGATCAGCTGCTCTCCATTTACGCATCCATCAGTAGATCTTCATTCCTACCAATCTCTCCGAGGTCATGAGTAATGCTCTCAAAGTTAAGCGGCGGCAGGATTCAGAAATTGATATCTGACCCCCGCGCAGTCATTTTCTCCAGGCTTCGTCAGGCTAGGATCGCAAGCTATTCTCTTGTCTCGACGACAATCACGTGCCTCATTGCACACCTGATGGGAGTAGCCATTGGGAGAGGGGTTAGGTTCATAGGAGTGCCGGTGTTCCATCGACATCCCCTCAGTACAATCCAGATTGGTGATCATTGCCTGTTCCGTTCTGACCGCTCATCAAACCTGATTGGAGTAATGAGGAAATGCATTTTCTCCACTCATTACTCATCAGCATTGATTCAAGTCGGCTCAGATTGTGGCTTTAGCGGATGTGTAATTGGTGCGGCGCAAAAGGTGGTGGTTGGGAATAGAGTCCTAGTGGGTGCAAATGTCCTCATTACAGATTTCGACTGGCATGCTGTCGATCCAAATGAGAGGCGGGGCGGCTATGTAAATTCGCGGCCCGTTACGATTGCCGATAACGTTTGGATAGGAGTGAATGTGGTCATTCTGAAAGGGGTTTCAATTGGCGAGAACTCCGTCATAGGGGCAAATAGCGTAGTCACCAAGAGTATTCCGGATAATGTGGTTGCGGCTGGAAATCCATGTGCCGTGATTAGAGATATCTTGGAAGTGTTCCCATGATTCACGTAGTCCTCGTAGGGGTTTCAGGCTTTCCCTTTGGACTGGCCGAGGTGCAACGTCAACGTCTGCTGGGGAGGGCTTTTGTCAGCGGGGGCGCGGTAGTTACGGTATTGTGCCGTTACGGTATGCAGTCACCTTCTAAGAAGAATCGGCTACCTGCAAAAGGTGTGTATGAAGGAATGAACTACTGCTATTGCTCTGGCATTTCTTGGCGGCCCACTAGTCTATTCTGGCGTCTTCTGAGAAAAGCCTGGGGATTGTTTGGCGAAACTTGGAGGATTCTACGTCTCTCTTGGTCAAAGAACTTAGATGCTGTCCTCATTTCAACTGACAAAATGACCACGCTAATATACTTCAGTCTTCTTGGCCACCTTTTGGGTTTTGAGGTGATTCTGAACTATGTGGAGCTGAAATCCTCATTCATTTCCATAAGAAATGTCTTTTGGCGACTGCACAATTCTCTTTTTGACCGGTATGCCTTCGGATTTACTGACGCAGTTATCCCAATCAGCTACAGACTTGAGCAGCAAGTGCACAGGTTTTCAAGGAAGCCTGGAAGCCTACGGGTTCCTGCAATTGCAGACCCGCACCGCTATATATCGAAGAGACGGCAGCATTCTTCCTCACCATACTTCGCTTTCTGTGGATCCATTGGCCACATCGAAATCGTCGAGTTCATTTTGGAAAGTTTTCTGATCTATCGCGAGCATGGTTCCATCGGAATCACACTCATCGTTAACGGCAAAACTGAAGAGTTCACACATCTATCGAACATCATTGAATCGAGTGGCTTGGGTGATACTGTGAAGGTGGTGTCAGATTTGACGGATGATGAACTTGCTCAGGTCTATGCCAATGCTTATGCCTTGCTCATCCCTCTGAGAGAGAATGTGCAAGATGAAGCCCGTTTCCCTCACAAGATCGCGGAATATTGTTTCGCCGGAAGACCCCTTGTATCGACGAACTTTGGCGAAGTAAAAAGACTGTTTACTGATAAGGTAAATGCTGTGGTGTGCTCCAAATACAATCCGAGGGAATTCTCGGAGTGTCTAAGGTACCTCTCCGACAATCCTGCTAAAGCTGACTATATAGGAGAAAACGGAAGACTTCTCGCATCAAGTATCTTTGACTATAGTGTGTATGCCTTACCGCTTGTACAGATGGTAAGAGCTCTATCGGGCCGCTCATAAGGTTGCTCTTGAGGGATCGATTTTTTGCTCTCCAATCTGGATAAGAGTGGCGACTGTGAAGACCATAAATGGCGCAGGAAGATGTGGTGAAGACCTTGCTGCAATGCTAGCATGCCCGGAGACTCAAGCGGCATGCCTCAGGTGGCGAAATGCCCCTCGGACGAAGAGGCACGGGACGTGGGGAACCCGAGGCAGAGAGGTCTCAGCAAGAGGAGAATTCCAAGGGGTCACCTCACAAGGCGCTCCCCCTAGTTCGGATGAAGACCGAGCCGGCTCCGATGAAAGACCCGGGGTATTTGACAGCACGCAGAGCGACTTCACCAATCCCGAGAGCCGGATCCTGTCATTCCAAAACAAGTTCATAAGGCCCAATCGTGGTATGTGGCATCTTCGAAATGAAACTCACTGGGAGAGCCACCCAAACAGGATGTTGTCGCCCGGCGCTCTAGGGAAAGTAAGAGAATGCAGCGAGTCAATAGCGACCCACTAATCAGTGTGATTGTACCCACGTTTAACCGTGCTGCTCTGGTGGGTAGGGCTATTAGAAGCATACTAACCCAGACTTATGAGAACTACGAGTTAATTGTGGTGGACGACGGCTCTACAGATTCCACGATCGCGGTTCTGACAACTTTTGGGAACCCAAAGGTGCGATGTATTCGCCACTCTACTAATAGGGGGGTGACGGCAGCGAAAAACACAGGGTTGAATGCGATGGCAGGGGATTGGTTTACATTCCTAGATAGCGACGATGAGATTGAGCCGCATGCCCTTGAGGTGTTGCTCGAAATTCCACTCAAGAAGGACCCCTCAGTGAATCGTGTCTTCTGCAATGCAATGGACATGAGTTCCGGGAGAATGTCTGGGATTGGCTTATCTCGAGACAAATACGTTGGACTTGACGAAATGATTGGAGCGATGCGAGGGGAATTTTGGGGAATCATTCGTGGCGACATCCTTCAAGGGGACCGGTTCAACGAGTTACTGCCGGGCTATGAAGGCATCCTTTGGGCAAAACTGGCGGAGCGTTCAAAGGGTTTCTATTTGCACCGATCGCTGAGGCGATATCACACAAAAGGCCCCGATCGACTATCTAGAGTGAGGTTTGATCTTGAGGGCGAACTCTGTACTCAAAGAGTTCTGCTGAACGAAGAGGAATGGCTGGATCAACTGAGACGTTTCTCCCCTCATGGCTACATGAAACAATGCACGAGGGGGTTTCTCGTCGCCCTCGCTATGGGAGATTTCAAGCTAGCTGATGAATGGAGGGGAAGATCCCTGTTAGAAGGTCGGATGCGATGGGTGAGTGCTTTCTTTCGACTACTTAGGTTGGGTGGTCCACGAGCAGCACAAATGTTGATCAAAACATACCAATCGGTGAAGCCGAGATTCTCGAATACAATGTCTAGGACTGTGTCCCATGAATAGGTTAGTTAATTATTAGGGCGTCCCTAGTGCGTGCCTCTTTGCATTGGAGAACATACTTTGAGCGCAGACACCACACACACCCAATAGTGCTGGACAGCAGCAGACTACTCTCAACTCAAGTCCCTAGCCTCCTCCCGGGAATTGCCCTACGTCCTGTTCCACAAGGCTAGGCTCGATAAGATGGCTGCCGAGGGAGTCTCCAGTTGCACTATTGTCGATGAACTCAAACTCGGTAGGTCGGCCTGTGGGTGGCGCCGACGCTTTCTGAACATTGGCATCCAGGGCTTGCACGATGGACTTTGCCCGAGAAGGCCTCGCTCGGTCGCTGATGAGGAGGTGGTCCACTTGTTGCGGAGAATGTTGGACACCAAGGCAGAGACTCGCTGGACAATCCGGCGTATTGCCCGGGAAACGAAGACTTCCCACGGAACGGTCGATAGCATCAGGCAGGCGTTTGGGCTTCAGCGGCAGCGATATTTCGAACTTTCGACTGATCCGTTCTTTGTGGAAATAGTCCAGGATTTCGTCGGGCTGTATTTGAGTCCCCCGGAAAACGCTGTCTTGCTCTGTGTTGACGAAAGGAGTCAGATTCAGGCCATAGACCGCACTCGACCGATACTCCTGTGGACTTAGGGTACGTCGAAGGCGTCACCCAATATCGCCGGTGGCCAGGTGATGACGCAGTGCAAGCAACGGCACCGACATCAGGGGTACTTGAGCGTTTTCAAGGGAGTCGACAGGAATATCCCCGAGGACCTGGACATTCACATGGTGGTCGGCAACTACTCGACCCACAAGCACCCGAAAGTCGAGGGCTGGCTTGCTGCTCGCGCACGGTGGCATGTCCACTACACGCCGACCTATGCGCCAGGCGGCTTATCCAGGGCGAGGTCTGGTTCAAAATTGTCACCCAACGGGCCATCCGTAGAGGGACATTCAAGAGTGTCAAAGAACTAGTTGACAGGATCGAGGCCTATATCCGGGGCTATCCAACACCAGACACACCTGTTCATGAGGACCGCCACCGCCGATTCAATCCTGGCGAAGATTCAAAGACTTTGTCAGCTTGTTCCTGGAACGGGACAAGGGGACTAGTAGAGCTAGACATTCTATACCCCTCGATGGAAACCTGAGAGAGACATGGGGAGACCGAAAATTCTTATCTGCAGTGATAGCCTGGCTTGCGGCGGCAAAGAGCGCCAGCTAGCCCAACTGATCCGCTACTTGGCTGATTGTGAAGCCGTGGAAGTTAGTCTCATGCTGATGGAGAACAAAGTGGACTTCGGGGAATTGAGAACCCTGAGCATCCCGATCCACTTTGTTACCAGAAACCGAAAGCATGACATTAGACCTTTCAGATCAATATGGAGACTTGTAAACCGACTTTCACCGGATATTATCCATTCTTGGGATCCGTTAACGTGCTTCTATACACTTCCCGTTGCGAAGCTTACCAGGACAAGATTCATTAATGGGATCATTCGGGATGCTCCATCACGTCAGTCGTTTCGTCAGATCAATTCAGTAGTTGCGAAGTTAAGCATTCCATTCTCAGACTACGTGGTGGCTAATTCTTATGCGGGACAGAGGGCGTACAATGCACCAGAGTCTAGAAGCGCATGCATCCACAATGGGTTCGATTTCTCCCGGCTCGACAATCTGTCAGATCGAACTGAACTCCGAAAGGAGCTCTCAATTTCAACCAAATATGTGATTGGAATGGTTGCATCCTTCTCGGTCTTCAAGGACTATGAGACTTTTCTTTCGGCCGCCAAAGTTGTTCTGAGTAGGAGGGACGATGTGACGTTTCTTGCAGTTGGAGATGGGCCGTTGCTGGCACGTATGAAGGGCATTGTAGATGAGCAATTTCAATCCCGTATTAAGTTCGTTGGGAAGCGACATGATGTTGAGTCTATTGTCAACATTTTTGATATCGGGGTACTCTCTAGCTATAATGAAGGCTTGTCTAACGCAGTCATGGAGTACATGGCGCTCGGGAAAGCTATTGTTGTAACAAGTACGGGGGCTCCCATCGAATTAATCCCGGATCGGCGGTACGGAATTCTTCTTGAGCCTGGGGATATACTTGGTCTCGCCAATTCGATTGATGATCTTCTTCAAGACGAAAGACTGCGAGTGCTCATGGGCAGTAACGCCAAAGCCAGACTGCGAGAGTCGTTTGATTTCTCGACGATGTGCAATGAATACATGAGACTCTACTTACAAATCCTTAAGGTCAAGTAAGAGCGGTTGCAGCGTGAATAGTATTGCGTCTACTGAAAAGAGACACTCCTATGTTGCGTTTCGGATTTGCCACAAACGATAAGTGGGAATACCCAGAGTTCCCATACGATCCACCAAGGGGATTCCCCGAAATCGATGGAGTATTGTCCAAATTCAATGGTCAGAATTGCGTCTACTCTGTCCTAAGGGCTCTACTACTAAACTGGGGTCTTGACCGTGAACACCAAGGGTCAATAAAATGGAATCCATTTCGAGGGTTGGTGCAGCAATCTTGCACGGTAGTCATCAAACCCAACTTAGTTCTCCATGAGAAGGAAGTTCATTTTAGGAATTCCCTCACTTCTCATGCAAGTGTCTTGCGACCAATCCTAGATTATCTGGAATTGCTTCGCAAGCAAGACCAGATCGATTTCGAAGTCGTTATAGCTGATGTGCCTCTGCAGTCTGCCGACTTCAGAAAGATCTTGAGCGACACGGGTATAGGCCCCCTGGTGGCGTATTTTGCGTCCGAAAGGAATTTCCCAGTCCGCCTCCTTGATCTCCGGAAGGAAACTGTGAACGTAAACGAAGATGGGTTCATAGTGAACCGTCGACAACGAGAGGGGGATCCTCTTGGGTATTCCATGATCAGGCTAAACAACAGTTTTCTTGACGATATCGTTAGCGAGTCCGCAAAGTTTTCAATTGGAGACTATGACGATAGGCAGACTTATCGAATGCACGCGAAGCGGGGAGGTCATTACTATCTCATCCCAAATACAATCCTCAAGTCAAACCTCTTCATAAACGTTCCGAAACTCAAAACCCACCAAAAGACTGGCATTACTGTGGCAATGAAGAATCTCATTGGTATTAACGGAGACAAATCCTGGATTCCACATTTCAGGAAGGGTTCTCCCCTCTCTTATGGTGACGAATACTCTGCTGACCATGCTGCACTTAAATGGTTGTATTCAGCGACAACACGTGTGTTACAATCGCGCTCCAGATCAGCATGGCGCGCTGCCAAATCAACAATGAGGTTGCTTCGGTCGGTCACCCAGGATTCTGGTGAAGGGCTACCTATGTTGGCCAAATCGCACCACTATTCTCGCTACAATAAAATGATAGGCGGAGCATGGCACGGCAATGACACGTTGTGGCGACCGATATTCGATCTCAACAGAGTGTTGCCCTACTTAAATCAACTCGGTGAAATATCTGAAAAGCCGCAAAGAGCCTACCTGTGCATTTGTGACGGTGTAGTTGCGGGGGAAGGAAATGGACCTTTGGAGCCTCAACCCCGGAGGGTTGGATTACTCTCGGTTTCGGATAATCCTGTGGTACATGATGTGTGTGCGGCCCGTCTAATGGGTTTTGACTGGCGGAAGATACCGTTGACTGCTAACACCCCTAGATTGGCAAGCTGGTTCGGTTTTACGGGGACTACTGATGCTATAGAGATATTCCGATGCAATGACTCGCAGGGTTCTACTGTCGAAGGCTTTGACAGTCTCCCGGACTTGAAACTCATTCCGCCGCCAGGTTGGATTGGGCACATTGAGTTGGCCAACCGTAGTGCTGATGAATTCAAAGCAGCAATGAAATGAATAAGGTACAATTCTCCGACTTGCTGACGCACAAATCCACTTGGGAAGCATATATTCGTCTTCGACAGGTCGCCAATCTTCCACCCGTGGAACTCCATGCTTACCAGAGGGCTAAACTTCGCAGTTTACTCACCCATTGCGTGTCAAGTGTGCCTTTTTACAAGCATGTGCTTGCAGGAAGTGGAGCTAACCTCACGGTGGATGACCCATTTGAGATACTGAGTCTCTTTCCCGTGGTTGATAAGTCAACATTGCGAGAGAACTATGACGGTTTTCTTGCTGAAGGGAGCNNGGCTCAAACAGGTGGAACGACGGGTGCTCCCTTGAAGTTTCTAAAAGATTCGGAATGCAGGAGCGCCATCAATGCCGCAGTCTTGAGGGCCTTTGAAGGATATGGTGTGTCACAAAATGACAGAAAACTGATCGTGTGGGGCAAACGTATAGCCGGCAGCAACTTGAAGGAGAGAGCCAGACTTATGGTGCAGATGTCTCTCGACAATTCTAGATACGTGGATGCATTTCGGGTCTCACAGAATAGCTTTGAAAGTCTCAAACGCATATTCGAGCGATTTCAACCTCGCATGGTCTACGGCTACTGTCAGGCGACTTTCGAGATAGCTCGCCTCTTCATGAAAAACCACTATTCTTACCCTT
>PMBQ01000111.1 GCA_003152955.1 Candidatus Bathyarchaeota archaeon | reverse complement strand
CGTACAGTATCTTTCCGCAGTCTACTCCGGCTTTGTTGCGTACAGTTTGAATTGCATCTGCCCCGCGCTTTCCTTTGCTCACCTCTTCAATCACATCGAAAGGGAAAACCGATTTCAGCATTTCCTCGATGGCGAGTTCCTGTACTTCGCCCTGCAATTGCATCGATCCCTGCTCAGTCTTGCGCTTCATCTCTGCGAGTTGTGCTTTGAAGTCCTCAAGTTGTTTATCCTTTTCCCTCAGCTTGAGGTCTACGCTTTCACTTTCGCGCTTACGGATACGCTCAGATTCTTCCCTTAACCTCTCGGTCATCTTCCGCTCGTACTCAAGCTCAATTTCCTGCCGTTGATCTTGGATAGCTCTCTTCAGTTGCTCATTCTCCAGTTGCGTCTTGGTCAAGTCTTGTACTTGCTTTCGGCGAGTCTCATTCTCTTCGGTGAGCGTTTTTATCTGAATCCCCACCTCCTCCCGCGCCCGTTGTTCTGCGCTTTGGATCAGTTTCTGCCGTTCACTCTTCAGTCTGTCGTCAACTTGCCTGTCGATCTCCGAAGCCCGTTGCTGCAACTGAGCCTCCTTCTTCTTGAAATCGGCCTGCATGTCAGCGATCTTCTGGTTTAGCTCATCCTTGTACTTCCCTTCGATACGTTGAGTGAGCACGTCTTCGACGTTGAATTGATGCCCGCACTTGGGACAAGAGACTTGATTTGAGTTCGGCATTGTCATCGCCCCCGGATTTGACCAGATGTTCGTAATGTCTTGATAAGCAAGTGATAGACGGTAGCAAGCGCGGTCTTCAGGTTGCGCATGACATTACTCACGATGCCCTTGTGCTCTCCACAGTTCGTGAATCTTCTTGATCGCCAGATCCATCTTGACCCGCGCCTCTAAATCACCGGTATGGACGCTAATACTGTCCGGTGGTCTAAAACCCTTTGTCCTGACCTCTTCTTCAAGCCACCGCAATACATCGTCACCACTATCCTCTGCATCCGCACCCAGATGATGGTCGAGGTCAAGGGCCACCACGGAACCGGTCTTAAGTTTCGCGATTGTTTCCTCAGCATTGTGAGTTCGCACCCAACCCACGGGCGTTTCACGGGCATCATCCAAAAAGACTTTCAATGCTGTCCCTCCGTGTTCGCCAAATTCTTCTCCGCGAGTCGTTTGATGCTCTCTATCGCTTGAAGCATTTTCGGGTACACCGCAGGGTTTGCGCTGTGCACCTTGATTTCCGCGGGTGGTTTGAATCCACGTTCGACAACCGCGATCTCAAGCCACTCCAAAACGTCGTAGCCACTGCCCACAACAGTTTCGTCCCCCAAATCGTGGTCGAGCGAGAGTGCTTCGACAGTGTGTGTCTCTAGCCGAGCAATGGCGTCCTGTTTGGTCTTCACCCCCACCCATCCTGCTGGAGTCGCCCGATTAGTATCATTACTGTCACATTGATCATCCAACCAGATTTTCATTTACGTCCTTTCGTTTCGTTTTTTTTGCCTTCAGAAACCCTGTGTATCGTGAGCTTGATGTCCAGCGCCTATAAGAGGTCGTCGAGTCTCCATCTGGACTTCATCCAAGATCTTCTCTCTTCTCCGGCACGTATGTGTACGTGAATTGGGATTGGACTTGTTGTCGTTTGTTGGTGCCCCTGAAGTGAGACCGAATGCTGTAGAAGACGATCATCCCCCAGAACAAGAACACACCTACCGTCGCCATCACCCTGTCAAAGGTAGTTGAAGAGATATTGTTCGAACCCGTCACCAAATCCCAAGCCATCGCGTGAACGAAGAGAAATGCAGGGATGATGAGATCCCCAAGTGTCAGCAATGCGAGAAGATTGCCAACGTCTCGCATTTACTCCTCCACTATTCCGAATCGTTTGAGGAGGGCCTCGTGCCGCCGCTGGATGTCCACTTTTTCCCTTCGCAGAAAATCCTGATATGCTGGCGAAAGACTATTTTCCCTCCCGCATTGAGGACAAACCCTGACTTGATCGTAGAAATCAAATCGCAGAGTATAGTCACATCCGTGGCAGTCGTAGAAGAAGTTTACGAGGTCACGTTTTCTTGCGGCGGTTGAATCTAATTCAATCAAAGCGGCTCCCCCCCTTTCGAACTGTTGATTCCTTGTGCTCCTTCACAACGACATCGTGATTTCTACTTCAAAAATACATACCGGTTACGCTTCTGATCACGCTTAATCTGGATGTAGCCCGATTTCTCAAGCCACCTCAAACTCCGCGGAATGTTTGGCACAACGATGCCAGAACGTTCTGCGATCTCGATCAGGGAGGGCGTGCATTCCCCCTTTGAGACGACGAATGTCCTGAGAACACCGTAGATCAGCTTCGCGATTGGTGGCACACTCCGGTCTTGCAAGAGTCCCGTCGGAATTCTGATCTCCTTCGGTACCAGTGCTTTGCGCGAATGTGAATCCGAACTCGATGCCGGAGAGTTCGGGCTTGAAGACGACGATCGGGAAGACGCTGAACTTCCAGTCACCGGTATGACTTTGAGTAAGTATAACAATCATAGGTATCAGTACGATAATATAATGCAAGGCGGCTCGAAAGCCAAGCCTAATTTGATATTTCTTTGCAGCCTAGCATCGAGCA
>PMBQ01000002.1 GCA_003152955.1 Candidatus Bathyarchaeota archaeon | reverse complement strand
CAACCATTTGCAGTATGCCACTGCCTCAAACCAACTTATGCCGATTACCGGATATGATGGTTGGTTCCATCTCGTGTCACTCAAAAATCTTGGCCTCTTATGGCCTGTAGATTGTAACCATTTCCACCCTGCTTCACTCCAGTAGATTCTCTTACTGTAAACCTGAGCGCGGATGAATCGGTCGAACTCGACATTCGTTACTGGGAATAGACCTATATCGAATTCATTTGTTACTGCCTCGATTCGTGCTGACGCCTCACCCACGAAGTAAGTGCCAGCAGGAATCGTCACGAACTTGCTAATGCGCGGATCCCCTAATTGGCCAAGAATATCTCCGGCGAAAACCCGCACGCGTACATCAATATTCCCATCCTCAATTATGTCGGTCAGTTTAGTAGTCACCTTAGAGATCGCTTGCGGCTGCACCGCCGCCATACCTTCCGTCAGGCAACGACCAGCCAATATTGGATCAACATCTGCAACCTTATCAACAAACCGTGTTGCATTGTCTCTGATACTGGCAGCTGTAATGCACGGCTGTGCCCAATGTGTCACAGTAGGGGGCGGAAGTGGCTCGTACTGCATTGTAGGAGTTCGCTCAAAAGGCGCCAATGGCTGATTCAGCCAATCGACTTGCCACACTTCTTCCGAAGTTTCACTTTGATCAAAGCGGTGATTAATTTCGACGGCTGTGAGAAACTCCTGCAAAGAGTGATGAGGGAACCCGATTGTAGATCCATCTTGAGAAACTTTGATTAAATCAGCACTTTCACAAATCTCTAGCAGCTCGCCATGATCAATCCCGGGCGCAAGCGATTTCATTGTCTCTACATACCATGATTGAGGAAAGACTGTGGCACCTGCCAGCTCTTCCTGCCCCTTGTATGCAAGAGAAGCTAAATATCCCACGATTTCTTGTGGTTCTGCTGCCAAGATTGACGCGTGCCGACCTTTCTCCCTACGCAATAATGTTTGAATAAAGAGATCTAACAGTTGGCTTCGTTGTTTTGGCAGGGTTCCGCCGGCCATCTTATAGACTTGTACCATCATCAGGAGATTATAAGGATTTCTAGCTAGATCAAGGATCTCCGCGTCTAATTGGGACAAAAAGCCAACGCCCGAGGGGCCTAAATACTTTGTTACGAAGGTAGTGATTTGGTCACGGTTCATTTCTTCCACCCTGGCTTGCGGTATGCCTAGACTAAGGTCGTAGTTGAAAGTTCGACACGAAAAGATATACTTATTCGCCGGAAAAGACTCCACCAAGCCGCGCAAAGACAAAACCTTGTCTGCATAATGCTCATTGCGGGGAATCTCGTCCAGTGCATCGAACAGAAGCACTAGCTTGCCTTTATGCAGCAGATTTTCAACATACGTAGATAGCGGACCAACAGCTGCGCAGATTAGCTGTTGAACACTAATATCTGATGTAAATTCCGCCAAATCAACAAAAATAGGGATCCAATCTTTGCTCGCCGTACCTTGTAGGTTACCCGTCGCGTAGATTCGTGCGAGTTCCCATAGCGCAGTTGTTTTGCCTGATCCGGGCAAGCCAAGAATGACAAGTTTCTGATACTGTACGCTCAGTTTCTCCAGCGAATCGAAGCGAACAGACTCGAGAGTAGCTTTTGGCCCATATCCTCGTTCTTCAAGAATGCTGAAGCCGGCCGGAGTAAACGGCGCAGGTATCAGATCTTGTTCTACTATAACATCGGCAGTGAGTGTGAGAGGCGTGTAGTGTTCGCGCCAGAATTTGTACCGCTCAACAAGAGTCACTAGGTATGCGTGAAGGACTTCATGTGGAGGAAGCTCTTCTGTCCGGACTGACGATGATCTCTCAGCCAGCATCGGCGTATACTGTGAGGCCGAAGTTAGAGGATGTATTTCGGCAAGTGGCGTACCTACTCTTGCCCGCACAATACTCAAGTGAAACAAGATTGCACAAATAATGACTACAACAGTCACGATTATGATCCCGATCACTGATCCCTTACTCGCAAATGCTACTATCGCGACCAGCCCCAGTAACGAAACGGCAATTAACGTGCCTGCCGCTGCTAGTATGTTTATGCGCGACAATTTGACTTTTCGATCAGGCTTCTGGCCAGTTGTTTGCATTTGCAAAAAACTCTGAAGAGATCTGCAGGCTTGTGAATACTCGGCGCAAGGCAGGTGGCATACTCTCAAATTTCGACAAAATCCACTTCAGATCTTCGTGTGCTTGGTCGGATTGCTTGAGTCCATTATCGAATAAGAACTTCAAGTGGTAGACTCTAGCCCGAGTCAGCTCAAGATCAAGGCCCAGCAATTCAAAGACTCTAACACTCTGGTTTAAGTAGGCTTCTGCCTGCAGCAAAGATCCTTTTACCCCAAGGGCCCGGCCAGCTATCAGCTTTGATTTGCCCAAACCGACGGTAATACCCTCAAAGTAACCAGAAACTTGCTCATGAAATGCAAGTGCTCGATTTGCGTGTGTAAGTGCCAAATCAGCTGAGCCACAGTCCATCATAAGTTCCGCCAGCAACAGCCGCGTTTCAGCAGAGTAGAGCGTTGCTTGGCATGATTCCAGTGTCTTTTCGGCCAGTTCTAGGAGATCGCTAATGGCTTGACTATTGCCTTGTTGCAGCTTGCACCTAGCAAGATTCAGCGCATAGCGCGGTTCGTATTCCTTGTTTCCCATTCTTGACCAGACCTGTGCAGCCTGATCATTGGACCACATTGCTTCATCGATCTCGTCCAAGTCTATCAGGACAATTGCCAGCGCATCATATAGCCTTGCCTGCCAAAATAGACGACGCGTGTTTTGTGCAGTCACGATACCTCTGCGCAAAATATCCTTGGCTCTTGTATACGCTCCGGATAGATAAGCACTTAGTCCAAGGCCCCAGTAGGGTCCCGTTCGCGTTATTTTCAAAGCAAAACATATTTCAGCACATTGACGGAAAAGGCGTTCCGCTTCTCGCACATTGCCGATGGCCGTGTAAAGCTCAGCCAAGTGAAAATAGGAATTTGCCAACTCTTCATTGTTCTCCACTTCCTTCTCTAACTGAATGGCTTTTTCCTGAAGCTGGATTGCTTTCTCATAGTCACCCAGTTCCATGCAAGTGATTCCGAGAAAATTGAACGATTCCCCGATTATCCTTTTGTCTCTTAGTCTATGACCGTAACTGCCAAACTGCTCCACATATCGTCGAGTCTCCGCATATTCACGCCTAAAAAAATGTGTGCTCGCAAGGCCAAAGCAATTGTCACTTCTCGCCAATAGACTATCCCGAGTAGTTGGTACTGTGTTCAGTAGTTCTTCTGCATTGAAAAATGAGGATCTTGCAGATTCCCAATTTTGGGCTTCCCAGGCAATGTGCCCATTTTGGTTGAGCATTAGCGCCTTACGAAAATCGTCCAATTTATCCCAGAGAGGCAGAAGATTTAGTTGATATACTCTCTCGGCAGCCCAGATTTCCTTGGCGGTTCTATGTGCCACTAGCTTTTCGAGGTAGGCATCGAATTGAATCTCGATGTTCTCGCCGTCTGCGATTTCTACGGCTCTGTCACAATACTCCAAGGCTTCCCAGTAATTGGCTGTCTCACCACAGATTCTAGCAAGCCTGATATAGGCGGATGCTCGTTGGCTATTATTCGCCTGTTTG
>PMBQ01000388.1 GCA_003152955.1 Candidatus Bathyarchaeota archaeon | reverse complement strand
AACAGTATTGCAATTGCAATGGGGCGCAATGTCTGGCACAGCCTGTCTCATCGAGACCTCGTGTAGCGCAACCAAAACGGCGCTTACTATTTAAAGTTCAAAGTAATTGCGGCGGGAACTCCATTTTTCGACACTTTCATTCGCTCAGCCGGGTTGGAGCCAATCTGTGTGTTCTCGACTTTGTTGAACAAGGATCCTAGCATTCGCGCGAGTATTGTTAGGGGGGCTTCTGCAAAAACCTCGTCTTACGGTAGATCCTGACCAGGAACACCGCTACTACCTCCAATACCAGAACGAGAAGAAGCAATCCCAAAAGTGCTTCCACATACCTCGCTGGCACCTCCGGAACATCCAACGGCGCCCCGTCACAGTTGTACTGAACGTAACTGTCTGATCCGCATCGATCTTGCTTGCTGATACAGCAAATGCAACAATGACCACGAGCGCTCCAAGAAAGCTGCCCTTCAAGAGCTTGAAAACACAAACTATCATACTCGAGGGAACAGGTCTTGGCACTTCCCACCTTGAGTACGCTAATTCTCACTGGCGCTTCACTCAAGGCGGCGGGCCTTCCATCTGATCAGGCATTTGCACTGCAACCACTTCGCCTTCTGCGCAGATCTCGCCGTTGGCAGAGAGCGTGGCCGACATTACCACCTTGCGGTCTTTAACCTCCTTCACTCTCGAACGCACTTCGAGCTGCACTCCGATGGGCGTCGGGTGGAGGTATTTGATGCGGAGCGAGGCGGTTACGAAACGAAGAGGAGGATCAGTGCCCATTGCACGCTTCGCCGCGCGGTACGCTGCTGCAGAAGCGGTCCCAGTGCAATGGCAGTCGATTAACGAAGCAATCAGGCCGCCATATACAAAACCGGGGACAGCGACATGAAAGGGCTTAGGCGTAAATGTGCACACCGTCTCATCTCCATCCCAATAACTCCGAATCTGCAACCCATGCTCGTTAAGCCGACCACAACCATAGCAGTAGCTTAGATTATCCGGATAGTACTCCTGAAACGACTTCTTGCCTGACGAAATCTCCGGATCGCTCATCGGATTTTCGTACCTACGGGGACGTCCTGTTCCACGGTAAGCCAGATCGGTTTGCCTTCGAAGTCCGCCGCGAGTAACATGACTTCTGATTTGACACCGGCAATAGTCTTTGGTTCCATGTTTGTCAAGACGATGACTCTTTTTCCGATGAAGCTCGTGGGGTCGTAGAATTCAGCGCCTCCCGCAATTGCAGTTGCTGTTTTCTCGCCTATGTCTACTTGTACCTTGAGGATTTTTTTCATTCCGGGTATTCTTTCGGCAGAGGTTATCTTTCCTACCTGCAGCGAGAGTTTCTCGAAGTCTTGGAATGTGATTTCCATTATCACTCGCCATGGATTTGGTGTTGATGTTCACGTTCTAAGGATTCTAATTAGCTCTTCCGCGACCATTGTGCTCTCGAGCCTCTGGCATTCCACGGTTTGCGCACCGATGTGTGAAGTGCAAACCACATTCGGTAGCTTGGTCAATTCTTTCTCCCATTCGTCTACCGGTGGTTCCTTGTGGAAAACGTCCAGGCCTGCGCCTCCGATCTTCCCCGACTTGATGGCCAGCAATAGTGCAGGTCCATCTACGAGATCGCCGCGCGATGCATTGATCAGAATCGCTCCATCTTTCATTTCGCTCATGGCTTTCTCGTTAACTAAGTGATGGGTGGACGGCATATACGGCACGTGAATGGTTACTATGTCTGCCTCTCTGAGAAGATCCGGTATTGCTGAAATAACGCGAAGGCCCATACGCTTAGCCCTATCCGCATAATCAATCACGTCATAGCCAACGACCTCTGCTCCAAAGCCCTGCATGGCAATCCGCGCAACCTCCAAGCCAATGCGTCCGGCAGCGCCCAAGACTCCGATCGTCTTAGACTTCAGCTCAGACCCCATGAGTTCTCCCTTGATCCATCGACCCTCCTTCACAGCACTGTCTGACTTTGGAATCTTCCTCAGAACCGATAATATCAAACCAATTGTTAGCTCAGCGACACTCGTTGTGGGTGCTGCTGGAGTCGAAACGATTTGATTGGACTTGTTCCGCGCAGTCTCCATATCGATATTATCTAATCCAACCCCTGATCTTGCAACCACTTTCAGTCTTGCTGCCGCATTCAGGATCGGTGCATTGATCTTGGTACGACCTCTCACGATTACAGCGCTAAATTCGGGAATCCGGTGCACAAGCTGATCAGGAGTGAGCGTGTAGTCTTCCTCAACATCAAAACCAGCTTGCTTGAGTGCCGCCAACCCGTCTTGATGGATTGGATCGCAAACCAGTATTCTAAGACTCAATTAGTATCGACTGAAAATGAGAATGTCGACTATAATTGACTTCTCGTGGATTTCAAGGATGAATTAACCTACAGTGCTTCTCAACTGAACACCGCATCAATGTCAACAGTTGAAGAGCGCGCGAGCACAAGATCCTGCGCCTACCGTTGACCAGGTCATTGAGTTGCACAAAACCTACGGCTATCTAAACTCGATATCGATGCGGCTCGGTATCGTTGACGAAGATTCTACAGTAAGGGGATGGAAGGCAGGGCCAGATGTAGTGATGAACTGTCGCATTATGGTCGAGCATAGGCGACGGTTGGACCAGTTGTCTCGATAGTGCGCTCGTCTGTTCGCTTCTTGAATCTGTTCTTTAGCTTCTCCAGCACTTCCCGAAGGGTGGTGTACTCCATCTCTTCAGGTCCGAGTCTATGAGGCATGAATGGGCCATGCTGGCACATGTAATCCGTTATCTCGTTCGCTATTTGCAGGGCGCGATCGTATGCTGGGTCACCGAACAGGTCAGCGGGGCCGATCAGTTTTGCGTCGGAGACCTAGAATCCAGCTCCCACGACTCTTGGAGGGCCATCGAATCTGCTTACCCGGTCCTGAACGTCACCGAGACTGCCAGGCATCAAGGATTCCAGATGGGAACCACGCATCCAACCTGCGACCAAGTGTGGAAAGGCAAAAGATTCCAGCACTTCACCCACCGCTGGCAAACCATGTTGGGCGCGAACAATGCAAACCGGATCATCCTTTCCAACGCACCTCCCCGCAATCAGTGAAAATCGAGAAGTGCTTGCCGCTGCAGCTGGCATTCCGTCATCACGGTAGATCGAGATAACATAACGTGATAGGTTCCGATGAGTGCGAGCAAGTCGTAGACTTCAGCGAGGGTTTTGATCCTAACCGTCTGATCGTCGATCACATCCAGAATTTCGAAAGTGAAACCCACATGTATGGCCGGGTCAATTACCAATCCTGCTGTATTGAACGGGTCTCCGAAGATTTTGAACAGAGCAGGTTCCACGCGCCGGGTTCAGTTTTGTCCGCCATGAAAACAAGCACCGGGTCACTCTTCCTCTCTTCAAATTCAAACTCAGCAACGCCCGGGCCCATCCTCTTAGCATTCCCAGAAAACGAATCCGCCAACAGATTCTGTCCAGCACCGTAAAGTTTCAGCGGCTTAGAAACTTTCTCCGTAACCTCGACGAAAGTTTCTCAAGCCATCTCATGAAGCTGCNNACACATGGGTCACGAATAAGTCAACAATCAGCCCGTCCTTCCTGGTCCGTTCAAGCGAAGGCTGCGCTACTTCGACCTGTTTCGGATGAACCATTCCATGATCTGGTTACGACCCAACATCGGCTTTGATAACGGAAACCGTGACTTTCTGAGAACTCAATTCACAGCTACCCGTGGCGGGTATCGGAAAGTCAGTATTTAATTATGTCGCACCATTAGCCGCACAATTGTTCTACAATCGAACATGTGCCTCGACATGGGAATAAATGATTTGTCAGAACCACTTTTGCTTATCAACTTCAAAACATACCTCGAAGCCACAGGAAAACGCGCGCTTGACCTCTCGCGAAAAATAGAAAAAGTGGCCCAGAACAGCGACGTTAGAATCGGAGTGGCACCACAATTCTGTGACATTGCCCAAATAGCAACCCAGGTTCAGATACCTGTATTCGCACAGCACATAGACCCAATTAATTCCGGCGCGAACACTGGACATGTGCTCCCCGAGTCGGTCAAAGCCGCAGGCGGATCGGGGACACTGATCAACCACTCCGAAAGAACCATCAAACTTGTTGATATTCAGAAGTCTGTCGAATACGCCAGCGCAGCAGGATTGTCAACTGTTGTCTGTGCTGGAACTGCAACTTTGGCGGCCGCTGTCGCTTTGCTTAGACCCGACATGGTGGCCATCGAGCCACCAGAGCTGATTGGTTCTGGGCGGGCAGTTTCCAAGGAGCGACCTGAAGTAGTGAGCGATTCGGTACGTGAGATTCGAGCCGTCAATCCGGACGTGAGAATACTCTGCGGTGCAGGAATCTCAACTGGAGAAGATGTCTACTCAGCCCTCAAACTCGGCGCGCAGGGCGTGCTAGTAGCCAGCGGAGTGGTCAAAGCGCAAAATCCAGAAAATGTCTTGGCAGATTTCTGCAAAGGCGTTCGCAAGTACCATTTATAACGGCTTGCTGAGTCATTCGCGACAAATCACGACAGTTGACCCCAATGAAGGACATTGAGACGCTTCTCGATAAGAAGCGTGCATTGATCAACAAGCGAATCGACGAACTGCTGT
This sequence comes from Candidatus Bathyarchaeota archaeon, assembly GCA_003152955.1. The sequence goes on along the minus strand of PMBQ01000388.1, from coordinate 2,428 downwards.
CAACTGGCTTTGAACAAATCGAAGCCTATGAACTCGTGAAGTATACCTTCAGAACCGGCGGCAAAAGACTGCGCCCAGTTCTCGTATTGTTGGCATGTGAGAGCGTGGGAGGCGATTCGACACACGCGCTTGATGCTGCCGTAGCCATGGAGTTCCTACATGCCGGATCTCTCATATTCGATGACCTGATTGACAAGCATCGCTTACGCCGTAACGTGCCCACCACTCAGCATGCTTTCGCAGATGACAAAGCCCTCAGTGCCGGATTGTTTCTCGCCTCGAGAGGCGTACAAATCCTATCAGAATACAAGGATTCGATGATCACGAAACTGGCGGGGTGGGGATTAGTCGACCTGAGCAAAGGCGAAATTCTCGACGTGATAACCGAGCTTGCAATCGACGTAGATCACTATTTGACAATTGCCGACCTGAAAACCGGGTCACTGTTTAGTGCAGCAGCAGGCATCGGAGGAGTNNGGTGCAACCCCAGAAGAAGTGGACTGCCTCTACAATTACGGCAGAGCCATCGGCATTGCGTTCCAAATCAAGGATGACATCCTAGACAGCCCGGGAAATCCACAAACCCAGGACAGGGTTAACCTCGTGCTGATGCACTACCTCGACGAAGCGACAAAACAAGGCCGCACGAGCGAGATCCTTCAAAAGAAGGAGAACTCAATGGAATTAGCGGAAGTCCGAGAAAAAGCCATCGAGTTCGCGCTCAAGAAATCCAGAGAGCATGTTGAAAGGGCGAATCAACAACTCAAAGGTATGCGCGATGCGAATAAGAGGGTTCTTTTGGAGGATTTTGCCGACTATTCATTAGAACGCAAGGTCTAGATTTCGCTCAGGACTCTGTTGCATAATCTGTCCCACACGTAGAGCATTTCCATTTCCAAAGCAACTTGCCTTCCTTGAATATCAGCTCCGCCTCCGCTGGAACCTGCTTGCTACACTTGCCACACCAAAAGTGCGTCGTTCCAGCTGACTGCCAAGACAATGCTCACCGTACCTCCAATCGAATCTCGCCAAAGCACGCTGCCTTCAAATAACATACTCGACCTGCCAAAGCCTCGTTGATTCCGAAAAAACGTCGACTCCCAACACAAAAGGCCGCTGTCTAACTTTCGGATGATTTATATTGCGTTGGTTTGAGTTCTGGGCAAATCGTCTAGGTCTCTCGCTGGGACTTGACATGGCTTTGAATCCCTGGTTCGTCGTTGTGATCTGGGGAATTGTCATAATCCTACTCACGGGTCCAATGTTGACTCTGCCATTCTTTTNNCCGCGACATGCCCTTTGAGTCAGGCCAGATTCCTCAAGGCGAAGGAAGACAGAGGCTGGTAATGCAATACTACCCATATCTTCTCATGTTCGTTGTGCTCGATGTCGTCTCAATGTTTCTCTTCCCCTGGGGAATCATATTCACCAAAATTCCGTTGTACGGATCTTTTCCGATACTTCTGTTTCTACTGCTTCTAGCCGCGCCATTAGCATACGCGCTGCATCTAGCCCTGCAAAGGGAGAACTGGTAAATTGGTGCAAATCCCAACCACGCCCGCCGAAATAATCCCATTCGTAATTACAGTAATCATGTCCCACACCTTCATCGAGATCATTATCTTTCCAGGATTCCTTCATCTGACGCTAGTGACCGCGTTTCTGACTTGGTATGAGCGAAAGCTCCTCGCGAGAATCCAGCTGCGGATTGGTCCGTTATACGCGGGTGGCCCGGGAGGAATCTTGCAACCAATGGCCGACGGGGTGAAGTTGATTTTCAAGGAGGTAATTTTGCCCTACAGAGCCGACAGCATTCTCTTCCTCACAGTTCCGCTCGTTCTCGTGTTCCTGGCAGCCCTACCGTTCGCCGTAATTCCATTTGGTCAAAATTGGGTGATAGCGAACCTCGACGTGGGAATAGTGTTCGTATTTGCGAATACAGCGATGTTCCCGCTCATGATAATCCTCTTCGCATGGGCCAGCAACAGCAAGTTTCCTTTCTTGGGAGGTTTGCGTTCGCTATTCCAGCAGGTGGTGTATGAGATTCCGATGTGGATTTCCGCGCTTAGTGTAGTAATGCTTGCGGGTTCTATGAGTCTGGTCGATATCGTGAACGCCCAGGAAAAGATGTGGTTTATTGTCCCAGCCTTCTTTGCTTTCATAGTATTCTTCATATCGATAATGGCCGAGTTGGAGCGACTACCTTTCGACCTTCCGGAGGCAGAACCAGAACTTGTAGCGGGTTGGTTTACAGAATCGAGCGGCGCAATTTTCATGCTGCAGTTCCTGGCGCTCTACATGAAACTATACTTGATGTCCGCCCTCGTAACGGTCCTCTTCTTGGGCGGATGGTGGGGGCCGGCGTTTATTCCGCAACCCGTCTGGTTCATCATAAAGACACTAATCGTTACCACATGCATCATCATCC
>PMBQ01000216.1 GCA_003152955.1 Candidatus Bathyarchaeota archaeon | reverse complement strand
CAGATCGGGCTGTTCCTTTCTGGAGGATGGCACAGCATACTCGACTCCCAGAGAAAGGGAAAGGCCGCCCCGGATGGACGGCCTCACACAGGGTGCTCACCTACACCACTGATCTATTCAGACGCAACTGGCCTGATCACTATCAAAGATCCCGGCCGCTTACAGTATGGGAGCCGAATGCACTGCAATTCCATCATCAATCAAAGCCTGTAGAAAATCCGTCATATATATCATCTGGAACGACCTTCCCCTTATCCAAGGTTTCCCCCAGTATTTTTCTTTGCCTACATGATATTTTTGCTTGAATATGTCGCTGCCAGCACTTGACAATTTGATCAAGCCAATATACTGAGCCTGAACATCTTTTGGATTTGGGTGACTATCTCCAATTCTGATAATGCGTCCCTCTGAATCACAGACCAAGCTTTCTGCGTCTTCGTAAGGATTTTCATATCGTTCGCTGTAGTATTCTTCCCAGATAGTATCTACAACCACAGAAACATCGTGTGAAGTTCTCAAGAGAGTCTGTAACACAACGTCCTCAAACAGGATATCGCCATAACAAATAACCAAATCTCCCTGCATGTCTGGTTCAGCACAGAACAAGGAATACACCATATTTGTTTTATCGTAGTCGTTGCTGATATAGTATCTTGCATCTATCGAATCGATCTTTTCGGCAGCAAATCCTTTGACAACAATTATATCCTCAATCCCAGCTCGTTTGAAGGCTCGAATCTGCCTCTCCAAGATAGACAACCCACCAATCTTGAGAAGGCATTTGTGCTGACTTGCTGTATACTTTCCAAGTCGGCTCGATTTGCCTGCTGCAAGTATAATCGCTTTCATAAGAGAGCTCCTTTCTTCCATATTGTACCTTGCAGAAAATTCTCGATTAAGCACAAATCGGTGTCAATGGAAGATCCTGGCCTTTCTGGATGCCATTGTATGCCCAATATCGGATAGACGGGGTGCAATATTCCTTCGGTCAGTCCGTCTTTCTCAGAAATAGCAAATGCTTTAAGATCACGGGCCATGGATTTTGGCGTGACTCCTTGGTTATGGAATGAATTGACGGTTATTCGAGAAGCATTGAGTAACTTTTCAATATTTTCATCAACAACAATGTTCAGGTGCGAATGCCCCACATGATTGACCGCAGTTCCAACATCCTGTTTGACATCCTGGGTCAGGCTTCCCCCAAAGAATACGTTGATAATCTGCATTCCTCGACAAATCCCCAAGACTGGCAAGTCTCGCTGAATGGCCATTTGTAAAAGAGCGGTTTCAATTCGGTCGCGGTCATCAGATATTGACTCACGATCTGTCAATTCTTGCCCATAAAGCCTTGGTGAGATGTCATTTCCACCGGTGAGTATCACGCCCTCTATGTCAAAAACAGCCAGATAGGCACCCACGTCTTGAATCGCATTGGGGATCAAGACAGGCACAATTCCTAGTCTATCAAAAAAACGGACATAGTCGTGACTAATCGAGTCGAAAACTTGCTTATGCCTGTCTAGCCCTACGTTCAAAGTCAATGCGAATTTTGCATGCATATTACTACTCATAAGGGAACAATCAACTCTGTTGCACAGTCAAGCACCACTCCGGACGACATAGCCAAACGGTCAAAGAGCAACTCGCCACAGCCTATAGCTGCGGCTAGCCCCATCTCTGCACAACGTATTGCCATGTGCGAGGCGACACCACCATATTTGGTAACCAATCCACGTGGTTGTTTAGTAAAGATCCAGTCATGACCAGGGTCCGCGCTTTCGATAAATACAATTCGATCGGTTACATCCGGAAAAAAATCTTGTAGCGTTGGTTTAAGAAGGCAGATTGCTCCCTCTACACGTTTGCGTGTCACAAAGTTGGGGCTGGATTCATAGTGTGGTACTACCATTAAATCCTGTTCAGACTGGAGCACGGGCGGAAGAGCTACTCGACTGAACTGAGCCTTCAGTTCACGGTTTTGGTCTATTGTCCTTTGCCATATCTCTTTTATGTGTGACGTGGTATTTGTTGTACTTTGTGCCCGCATCAATGTATTCAAGTCTATGAAGGCCAATTCTTCACGAGAAAATCCCAGCCGTTCGCCTGCTAGCGCAATCAGCTCAATATCATCAGACAGAATCTTCGTAAACTCAAATTTAGCAAGCTCTCGATACTCGATAGCGTGCCGAATAAAATCGAACAATTCTTGTGTCTGGCATTGAATTCCATGTTGAGCCAAGGCCTGATCAATTCTTTCCGCAGAGGAACCATCAATAGAGAATTTGTATGGTTCAGGCAGGGTGTGGACAGGCAATGAAGTATTGAACAAATCTGGCATCGCATCGTAACGACGCGATGTAATATTATACGTTCCAGGGCGCAAGTGACCATATTTTTGCATAAACATATGCATGTCTATGGTTCCTAGGGCAAGTTGATGAGAATCTCGTGACATTTGCTTCGCAACAGTTTCTATGGAATCTAGGAACTCGTCATACAGCAGATCTTCTATAACATCTATTTTGACCAAACTCTTGAGCAAAGTCAGCCCGATAAATGCCAAGCGGGCTAGACGCGCAAAGGGTAGCACGCCTAGTTGTCGACATGCGGTCAATGATTGATACGCTTCATCCAACAGGTAGCTGACATCTCCAGGTACTGAATAGGGGTTCTTCACGCGGATAAGCCGTCGTACAGATTCAAGATCGGCGCGAAAAATATCAGAAGCCTTGTTGAGCAGGCCGTTCGTGAATGCCAGCAGGTGTTTTCTAATCTGGTCAAGTTCGGCTTCGCTAAATCCATGCCAGCGCAGTTCAACAGCTCGGTCAGCGAATGAAAAATCAAAGCAGGTCAACACTATCTCAAATTCTACCTTGTCCTGCAATTCCGGTTGGCGGGCAAGTTTATCAAGGTAATAATCAAGCAATTTTCTCACAAGACTGAGAGGAAGTCCGGCAGGAGTGAGAGAGTTGAAACTAGTTCGCGTGTCAATATAGGGTTTGTCAGCAATAGTGATCATCAGTTCCGCAGGCGCGACATTTGTATACCCCAATGACACGCGCGCTTCGTTCCAAGCGCTTTGTGTCACTAAGAATCTGTAGAGAGAATTGTCTAGAAAATTTGGACGACTACCCAAGATTTCTGCCGGGTTCCAGTCAGACATATCTGCAAGAATGATGCGCGATCCTGCGAGGTGCTGGCTGTTCTGGATCAAGCGTGGTAATTCACTTTGGATTTGTCTAATCGCACTTTCTACATCCCTGATAGACATGGGAATTTGCTGCTCTTGAGAGTTTAGCATCCTCACTTGAAAAATATGCACATCCCCGTTTGAGTCGAGTCCAAACTCAATATCCAAAGTGTCTTGCTGCAAAATATGCTCTATTTCATAAACTGACAACAACAATTTATCCCAAGGGGGCATCAATCTAGTAAAATCTTGCCGACGGAATATCCGCAAGATTTTGTTCACCAACCCTCCGGTCACGGTATCAGTTCGCCCAGTTCTATCATCATAGTTGATTACATAGCAAGGTGAATCAACGACCGGGTCTCGAGTCAGGACAACACCACTACATAAAGCCCTTTGGAGGTGAGACTGTACTATGAACTGATCTTCGCGATCACAAAGACGATCATCTTTAGAGTAAGAGCCGATCACTTTATCTATGCTGTTAATAAGTCTATCACAATTATCAAGGATAACGTCTGGCTCACTATGATAGTGTCCTGCAGCAGACTTGGAGGGGCTATCTTCTCCTGCAACGGAGCTTCTGATGATCAACGACTGACCAAAAGGAAAATGGGAGAATATTTTATCAAGGACATTTTTCCGTTCGGATTTCCACTCCGTGACTCTGAAAACGACCAAGTCGTCAATGATAGAATGTGCTAGACGTTCTCTTAAGTACTCTAGAGTCTCTGCTTTAGATAACGATTTATTCATGGTAAGCATTTGTGGACGGAGGAACCAGATTGCCTGATAATACCCTTGCAATCAATTCGCGCTCTTCAGGATAAGATAGAAATTGCACGGCGTGATCAATTCTCACCCACAGGACACGATCAAATTCGTCGTCGTGCTCTTGCGCTGCTATTGCCTTTGGAAACATGAAGAAATAGTGTACAGTCTCATCCCAGCTTAGGTTATCTCTCTCATAAGACCATTGAGCTAAGCCAGCTTTACCGACTATCTGACAATCGAAACCTGTCTCTTCTAAAACTTCTCTTAATGCAGTCTGCTGTAGGGTTTCACCGAGGCTGCATTCTCCTTTGGGTAATTGTCGCAACAGGGGGGCCCACTTTGGAGGCACATTCTTTCCGCGTTCAACTATGACAATAAAAGCCTCATCTCTTTCATATCGAAGTACTATTCCACCCGCTGAAGTTGTTAATAATCCCATGCCAAATATTGGATCCTGTATCCACGTCCCTTTGTGCCACAATGTGTGAGACAATGATCATCGACAAATTAGAGTAGGGGCGGAGAAAGAAATTAACGCACCATGTCTCACACCCAAGTTAGTCCTCGTGCGGATAGCGGTCCAGCCTCTCGGACCGTGCCCGACCCGGAAGTTGTCGTGAAAGCCCAACGTCGGCACTTCACGGCGGAGTACAAGCGCCGCGTCTTGCAGGAAGCCGATGCGTGTACGCGGTCCGGCGAAATCGGGGCGTTGTTACGCCGCGAAGGACTGTACTCGTCACACCTGAACACCTGGCGACACCAACGCGCGCGCGGCAAACTGCAGGGCTTGACTCCCGCCAAGCGGGGCCGCAAGGTCGATCCCCCAGCCGCCGAAAATGCCCGGTTGTTGCGCGAGACCGTGCGTCTGAAAGCCCAACTGGCGCGGGCCGAATTGATCATCGACGTCCAAAAAAAAGTTTCGCAACTGCTCGGCCTGCCCGAGATTCCGCTCGACGAGCTCAAATGATCGCCACCACCGAACAGCTCGCCCCACTCTGGGCTTGGCCACGGCTTGCGACATCTTGCAAGTGCCGCGCAGCAGCGTCTATCGCGCCCGTCAACCGAACCCTGCGCCACGGCCCACCGCCGAGCCAATCCGGGCCTTGAGTGAGGCGGAGCGCGAGGTCGTCCATCAGACGCTCAACAGCGAACGCTTTGCCGATCAAGCCCCGCGCGAGGTGTACGCGACGTTACTGGATGAAGGCACCTATCTGTGCTCGCCCCGCACGATGTATCGGGTACTGGAGGAGCACGCCGAAGTGCGCGAACGCCGCGATCAACTGCGCCATCCCGCCTACGCCAGGCCCGAATTGCTCGCGACCGGCCCCAACCGCGTCTGGAGTTGGGACATCACCAAGTTGCTGGGGCCCACGAAGTGGACTTACTACTACTTGTACGTCATGCTCGATATCTTCAGTCGCTACGTCGTCGGCTGGTTCATCGCCGACCGCGAGTCGGGTGCCCTGGCCGAAGTCCTCATCGCCGAAGCCTGCGCCAAGCAGCGGATTGGACGGGATCTACTCACGACCTATGCTGACAATGGTGGGCCGATGATCGCGAAACCCGTGGCCTTGTTAATGACCGACCTGGGCGTCACCCAGAGCCATTCGCGGCCGCACGTCTCGAATGACAATCCATTCTCTGAGGCCCAGTTCAAAACGATGAAGTATCAGCCGGATTATCCCGAGCACTTTGGCAGTCAGGTTGATGCGCGCATCTGGGCGCAGACCTTCTTCCCGTGGTACAACGACGAGCATCACCACAGCGGGATCGGCTACCTCACGCCAGCGGCCGTGCACTATGGCGAAGCGTCGCGGCTCTTCGCCGAGCGGCAGCAGACTCTGAAGGTGGCTTATGCGGCCCATCCGGAGCGTTTTGTTAAAGGTCAACCCATGCCGCCAGCTCTGCCCATGGCCGTATGGATCAATCCGCCTAAATTGACGGCGGGGGTATCCGCAGTAGTCGCCGCGGTGGAGCCTGTGGGCAACTTGGAGCGCAGCGGAGAGTTGTCCACAACTCCACCGCCTGAGCCCCAGAAAGAGGCCGCGAGCGCCGAGCCAGACCGTTCAATTCGACTCTAAATTCCGCAGCCGGTTGTCTCAAACGCTTGACACATTCCGCGTCACCATAGAACTCTAATCGCGCCTTACTGTATGCTCCGCCGGCCGTTAGCTTCTCAATAAGTCAACGCGACTAAGAGGTTAAGCGTGGGCCGAGACGATTAGCCAACTAATCTACAACAGCAACGGCTGGGAATTTTGGTTCTCCTCAGATTGGTGGG
>PMBQ01000030.1 GCA_003152955.1 Candidatus Bathyarchaeota archaeon | reverse complement strand
GACCTCCACACCATCCTGCGCCTGCCTACGGGAATCTTTTACGCCCAAGGCGTCAAGACGAATGTCCTGTTTTTCACCCGCGGACAGAAGGACAAAGGAAACTCAAAGGAAATCTGGATATACGATATGCGCAACAACATGCCCAACTTCGGCAAGCGCACACCTCTGGGCATTGCGCATTTTCAGGACTTTATGGAAGCCTACGGAGACGACCCTTATGGAAAGGCCCAGCGGAAGGATCAGGGAGAGACGGGACGCTTCCGCTGTTTCACACGAGCAGAAATCGCCAAGCGCAACGATTCCCTCGACATCACCTGGCTCCAGGATGATAGCGTCCGACGGGGGGACGACCTTCCCGAACCACCTGATATTGTCGATGAAATCCTCGCCCAACTCAGCATCGCCACTGAGGAAATGCAGGAACTGGCAAGATTGTTGGGAGAAAATAGGGAATGAGCAACTCTCAAAAAGAATTACCGTCTTGGTGGGTCGAAGATACTTTTGATATACTGTTTCGGAATGTGACCAGCAGTAAACTTAAGATTCAGCAGAAACATTACAAACGTTCCGGAAAGTATCCAGTGATAGACCAAGGTCAAGACTTGATTGGGGGATATACTGACAATGAGAAACTGTTACATCCTAATATGCCACCAATTATTGTCTTTGGAGATCATACCAGGTGCTTAAAGTTTGTAGATTTCAGATTTACACAAGGTGCTGATGGAGTCAAAGTTTTAGAACCAAGCGTGTTAATGGATCCTAAGTATTGTTACTTTGCTTTAAAGCAGACTTTATTGCCGGATAAGGGATATAGTAGGCATTTCAAGTTTCTGAAAAACTCTATTATACCTATTCCCCCTCTTAAAGAACAAAAACGCCTTGTTGACAGAATCGAGGAACTTCAGGCCCGCAGTCGTCGCGCTCGGGAGGCGCTGGAGGCCATTCCCGATCTTCTTGATCAACTTCGCCAATCAATTCTGGCTACTGCTTTTCGGGGCGACCTGACGAAAGAATGGCGCGAAAGACACCCAATCGTCGAACCAGCAACGGAACTTTTGAAGCGCATCCGCGTCGAACGACGCAAGCGTTGGGAAGAGGCTGAACTGGAAAGGCTCAAAGCGAAGGGACTGTCAGAGGAAAAACTCAAAGAAGCATTTGCCAACAGCCGCAAACAATACAAAGAACCCTCTTCAATCGATACCACCAACTTGCCGGAATTACCGTTGGGGTGGTGCTGGGCATCATGTGGCGAACTGCTATATTCAATCGCATACGGAACAGCAAAGAAATCAACTTATGAAAGCAAGGGGCTTGGCGTTATCCGAATCCCTAATATTTTGCCCAATGGTTCGATCTCTGTTGAAGATCTCAAAAGGACTGTTTTTACCGACGCTGAAGCAGTTGAATACGAACTTCACGAAGGGGATATTTTGATAATACGCTCAAATGGAAGCATAGGTTTAGTTGGCCGTACTGCTGTTGTTAGCAAATTTGAAGCCGGTTTGACATATGCAGGATATCTTCTGAGATTAAGTCCTTCGTCGCTCGTGAATTCTCATTGGTTACAACTTGCCCTGTGTACTCCAGAGATGCNNGCTTGCACCTCAAGTTGAACAGACACATATTGCTTTGGCTGTTAGGAAGCAATTGGATTGTTTATATATGTTGGATTCAAGACAACGCAACCTTTTCACTCTCCTAAATAATCTCGACCAAGCCATCCTCTCCAATGCCTTCCGCGGTGAATTAGTTCCCCAGGACCCGAATGATGAACCAGTCTCCATCCTCCTTGAACGTATCAGGCAGGAAAAAGCCCGTGCCGTTGCGGAGCCGAAAGTCAAAGACAAACGAAAGGGCAAGACAATGCAGCATAAACAGGAAGAACAAAGAGAAATACTTGCAGTCCTTCGTAAATCCGGTAAAGCCCTGACGCCGGAGGAGGTCTTCTCGGTAACGAGAACAGGAGGTGATGCATGACAGAATGGAAGTGGAATGGTGCTCGCTGGTGGAAGTTCGATATCCACTCGCATACGCCAGTCTCCGATGACTATGGAAAAGGCGTGGATCAGGCTGCTTTGAAGGCCCGCACTCCGAAAGAATGGTTGCTCGACTACATGCGAGCAGGCATCGATTGCGTCGCGATAACGGACCATAACAGCGGTGCGTGGATTGACCGACTCAAGCAGGCGATGGAAGATCTGAATGCAGAAAATCACGCTGATTTACGACCTGTTCACCTGTTCCCCGGTGCTGAAATCTCGGTTAACGGCGGCATTCACATCTTGGCAATTCTGGGATGCGAGAAGACGACTTCGGATATTGACAGCCTCCTCGGCGCCGTCGGGTTCACCGGAAACAAGGGATCGAGTGACGCTGTTACAACCAAGTCGTTTGTCGAGGTGGTCGACGCCATTGTTTCTGCCGGCGGCATTGCCCTTCCCGCCCATGTTGAGGAACGCAACGGGCTTTTCAAGCAGACAGGGACGACCTTGCAGCAGGCATTGGATTGCGGCGACCTCTTCGCTATGGAATTGGCGGATGCGACTTATCAGAAGCCACAGTCCTATATCGACAGGAAACTCAGTTGGACTGAATTGCTTGGATCGGACGCACATCATCCTTCGGGAAATCCTGGCCGGAAATTTCCCGGCAGCCGCTTCACCTGGATCAAGATGGGATCACCCGGTATTGAAGGATTACGGTTGGCGCTCCTTGATGGTTCGCTTTCAGTGTTGCGCTCTGATGTTGAGACGGGCGATCCCAATGAACATGCGGCAATGGTGATCGAGTCCATCGTCATTGCCCATGCGCGCTACATGGGCAGGCCTAATCCGTTCACCATGGAACTCAATCCGTGGCTTAATGCCGTCATCGGCGGCAGGGGAACGGGCAAGTCAACGCTGGTCGAGTTTATTCGCTTGGGGCTGCGGCGGGAAGATGAACTTCCGGAGGCGTTGAAAGCTGAGTTTGAAAAGTATGGACAGGTTTATTCCGGCCGGGAGGGCAGCGGCTTGCTTACGAACGAAGCCGCAATCAAAGCAGTCTATCGTAAAAATGGAACGAGGTTCCGAATTCAATGGTACCCGGACGGCTCGCTTGACCCCATACAGGAGGAAAATGGGGGGAATTGGAAACGAGCCGAAGGGGATATTCGACAACGATTTCCCGTGCGAATGTACAGCCAGACGCAGATATTTCAGCTTGCGAAAACGCCACTTGCTTTGCTTAAAATTGTCGATGATGCGCCTGAAGTCAACTACCGTTCCTGGAAAGAGCAATGGATGATCGAGGAAACCCGATTCCTTTCTTTAAGCGCCAAGGCCCGAGAGATTGAAGCCGGCATGTCCGAGGAGTCGCGTCTTCGCGGGGAACTCGACGATGTGAAGCGAAAGCTATCCATCTTTGAGCAGGCAGGACATGCCGATGTGCTTAAAGACTTTCAGCGCCGCCGACGGCAGCAGCAGGCCGTCGTGGCCTGGGAGAAGAGTTGGGATGGGCCGGGCCCCCGCCGTCGTCAGGTTGCAGCCGACATCGTTCCGGACCTGCTCGAAGAATCCGCATTCAATACCGATGCTCCGGAAGACAAACAACTGCGGGAGGATGCCTCGGTGACGCGGGATCTTCTGGACGGCATCCGCCGGGCGCTTGAATTTCTCGCGTCAATGGCGGATCGGGTTCTCACCGAGTGGGTGGACCGCAAGGATGGGTCAGCGTGGGAAAGCAGGGTTGAAGCCTCAATGAAAGCCTATCAATCACTTCAGCAGAAGCTAAGCAAAGAGGGGGCTGGCGATCCAGCGGCCTACGGAGAGTTTGTCCAACATCGGCAGACCATCGAACAACGGCTCAAAGATCTGGAGGATCGCAAGAATCAGATCACAGAGCTAAGAACTCAAGCGGTAACCAGCTTAACTAAACTTCTCGAAATCCGAAGGAAGATTACCGAGTCTCGCAAAACATTTCTTGACAAGGTTTTAAGTGAGAACCAATATGTCCGCATTCAGGTGGTTCCCTATGGCGCCCGAGAGACAGCCGAAGCCGAGTTCCGTGGCCTTCTTCAGAGGGAAGGGGGCGGCTTCGAAAAGGATATTGGCGTGCCAGATGGCGAAGGTCTTCTCGGCGGTATTTACAGGAAAGGCTTTGACCCTGAGGATATTGAACAGTCTCTATCCGAAATGAAAGGGATAATTCGGCAAATAGCTTTGGGCCAGCACGAGCCCTTGAATGTGGCGGATCAGCGCTTTGCAAAACATATTGCAAAGCTCCAGCCTGAATCACTTGATCGTCTCGATCTCTGGTTTCCTGAAGATTCCCTAAATGTTCATTACAGCACATCGGGAGATCGACAGTCCTTCCGCCCAATTCAAGAAGGTTCACCAGGCCAGAAGACCGCCGCGCTTTTGGCATTTCTGCTTTCTTATGGGGAGGAGCCGTTGATACTTGATCAGCCGGAAGACGATCTGGACAATCTCCTCATTTATTATCTGATCGTCACGCAGTTGCGGGAAGTCAAACGGCGAAGACAAATCATCGTCGTTACGCACAACGCGAATATTGTGGTCAACGGGGACGCGGAACTTGTGGTCGCCCTCACGACGCGTAGTGGTCAGACAAAAATGGAGTGTGCGGGAAGCCTTCAGGATAAGATCGTTCGGAACACGATTTGCAGTGTCATGGAGGGTGGACGCAAAGCCTTCGAACAACGCTATCGCCGAATTGCACTGGAGGGACGCCATGTTTGACAGCCCGGAAGAATTGCTACAGAAGATACGTCTTGGAGAGGATACCTCGCTTGAACTCAAGACGATTCGATTCAGGGGAGAAAAAGTTGCCGATCCGAAACGCGACGACTTGGCCGACGAGTTGGCTGCTATCGCCAACACGCACGATGGCGTCCTTGTGCTGGGTGTGGATGACAAAACTCGAGAGATTGACGGCATTCCAATTTCGAATCTTGAAATCG
>PMBQ01000292.1 GCA_003152955.1 Candidatus Bathyarchaeota archaeon | reverse complement strand
GTTCTAGGAATTCCGCTCGCTTCGGCTTTGATGTAGACGTTTCCATATACCCCCTATGAATTCTAAGGCGCCTCTACGTGGATCAGCCTACTTTAGTGACAGGCATCACTTTGGATATCGTTTCAAAGAATTCTCTAGAGTTCTGCTTTGTGTTCTCTTAGCTTTCGATTTCAGCCGTCCTCTGACTCGTACGCCTGTAATCTGGTCACGAGTCAGTGAACTCTCTGACGAACGATAAGGCCCAGGCAACGCTGTGAAGCATCCTTTTCGACTCCTAATCTCATGACATCTTGGCGGCTCGCTTGAGATAGAGCCTTGCGTCTTGAATCACGAGAACCTCCTTACCTGGAGACTTACAAGTGTACTTTACGTACTCGGAGTACTCATAGTACTTAACATACTAGTAGTACACATTGTACTAATTGAGAAAAAATAAGAGTCCGGACGAAAACCGGACTAAGTTCGCATGTAGTTTTGGCCGGCCTTGCGTCCCAGGTCGAAACGCTTCTCCGAGTTCCGCCTAACCCTAATCTTGGGTATTGGCGAGTGACGTTCACGCGCTTGTACTTTCGGAGTCTGGGAACGTACCTTACCTGCCTTCGTCAGTGATCCGTGAGTTGGTAACCCTCAACACCTCCGACTTTCCGCTTATGACAAGGGGCCGATTGTATTTAGTCTTTGCACGACGAACGTCCAAGTTCGCTTTGACCCCCGTCAACTCAGAATGCCCACGCATTCAATCCTGATAATGGGACAACCAATCGTTTCGTAGACCTCGTGATGAACAGAATCATTCCCAGTTTGCTGATTTCTTGGTTGCGTGAAATTGCGGCCATTAATAGAACTCTCATGTTGAATTCAGAGCCTTCAAAACTAATAATTAGTGATTTGATGAGCCGCTGCGCTTAATTCACGTGTCAGTTCCGAAAAATGGACATGTTTCGAATGCGGGCATCCATACTGCGTCTTTCACGCCACAGTTCACGGCCACGCCCACCGAGTAATCACCGAACCGGAATTGGCAGCAAGCCCACAGCCACACCTGGCATAACTCAGCTGGCGGGGATCTGGTTCTCGAAAAAGTATCGATTCTTACCGAGTGTTTGAACCTCCAACGGCCGCACATTCACGACCAACGGGAAATTTGCAACCACATCTCCAATCGCTAGACAACGACGAGGGGGGAGATCCCGAACGATCATTCTGATCGTGTCAGCATCAACTTTCGCGACCTTCGACACAATGTCCAGATCGTGATCGTTGCTGAAATTGAAAAGGAACACGTTGTCTGCCTGGCGGTAGATACTGCTCTGAATCGTGTCAGGCTGGTTCGTGACGAAGGTTGTGAACAATCCCAAATGTCTCATGCGGGTAACTGCGTCGTCCCAGTAAGTTTCGTTGAGGTAAAGGTGAGCTTCCTCTGCGAACAGGAATAGTGCACGCAGNNAGAGGATATCTGTAAGTTTGCTGATGAGCAGTTCCACGGTAATTCTACGGAGAGTCGAATACTGATTTTTCATATTCACAATAAGCGCGCAACCCGTGGAATGATTTTGGAAAACTGTTTCTAGGTTGAGAGCGGTTCGTGGATCGTCGGTGAATATGCCTGAATCATCCAGAGTGTTGAACCTTGCTTGAAGGGCGTCCTTGATGCTGTCATGACAGTCAAAGCTTCCGATCGTCGACCCCAGAGCGCACATCGTGAGCTCGTTGCGTTCTTCAAGTTCTCTCCAAATTCTGGCAAATACTCGCGATGAGTTTTCGGGAAGTGAAAGGGCATGAATCAGTATACCTAGCAGCGTGCCTAGGCCCACCTGGCTGAGGCTAAAGCGCAGGTTCAACCCAGGAATCAATGAGAGTATCTTAGGAGAAAGGTGCATCTCTCTCCCATCGGGCGCCCGTCCCAGATTCACGTACTCACCGTTCACGTCCAAGACAACAACCGGTGCACCCTCCTTGACCAGACTGGTTACCAGAAGTTTAGTGAGATGTGATTTCCCTGTTCCCTTTCTTCCGGTCACAATGCTCAGTCGTCCGTCGAGCGCGGCCAGGTCTGACACGATATGAGGGAAGCGCCGCGTTGAACCCAGTTCGAAGGAGTGTTTTGCGGCGAGAGCGTTTGTGAGTAAGGATGGTGGCAGCACTTCCACGTGAGAATGGTTTCTGGATGGCAACCAGGCGACATCTCGACTGAGGCTGCCTTGCTCGATTGCTCCTCGGATTTTTCCGAGAAGGAGTCTAGTATCCTTCAGAATCGTGATCTGTGATGAGACCTTGAAGGGGTCCACCTCATCGCCTGAAAGTGATCCTTCCGATATGCCGTCGCGAAGTAGATCCTCGAGGATTCCTGGAATGTTCGCGTACTGTATGTCTATGATTTGAACAATCAGTGAACGATCTTTGAGTCGGTCGGTGACTAGGAGATAATCGCCCTTCTCAACCTCTTCATCTGGGAAGCAAAGCAGATGTATGCTGTCACCTTCTTTGCGTAGGATTTTCAATGCCACTCCTCCCACGCCGTGCCGAAAGGTCCGAAGAGAGAACGCCGCAAGGCTAGTTTGGGGATTAATTGAACACCATAGCGGGCGGCAGCAAACGCTTGCATGGCTAGCACGTCTCCCGCCGTGAAGGTGGCCATTATGTGGGCGAGTCTGAGAGTTTCCGGATAGCCTTGGTCTACAATGTCAGTTCCCATAAGTTGACAGATTTCCTTCGTGGTATCGTGGATTGGTATTTGTCGATCAACATCTATTCTGAAAGTGAAAGCAGATTTTGCAAGCTTCCCTACGAAAACTCGTCCAAGGAACCGGACTGGGTAAGCTGGGAACTGTTCAGTGACCTCTTGATCGACATCAAAGAGACATGGTTCTGTTGTTGGTTCAACAAAGTTTGTTATTGATTGGTCGCGGATCCGCAATTTGGTCTTCTTCGAAATAGCAATGACAACGTTGCGGTTTCGCCGTGCGATTTCTAGGATTCGTTCCAATTCTTTTGTAGGATTGTCTGGCGTCCCCGCAATCAGGGAACCGTCTATCAAAATGAAACCGTTCATTATAGATGAACTGACGGTGAGCTGAATCCATCGCTCGAAAGCATTTCTAATTCGCTTGAGGAGACCGTCAACGTTGGGGGCGCCAGGGAATTGCGTGATCAACCCTAGCTCGGCGAAGTGCTGCAGAGCGTCGTAACTGTTGTTGCCGATAGAGAATACCAGCGGTCCGTACTTGACATACTTGTATTGTTTCTTGTCAAGTAGTACGGTCGCTCCACGCAAAGCGCACAGCGAACCATCTTCAAGTTCACCCAGCTTGATGGTTGAAGTGTCAATGGCTATGACCTGTCGATTTGAAGGAACTGGTTCAAGTGGAATGATCTGCGCCTCATCCAATCTGCTCACATTGAGAAAGCTACCATCACCTCCATCAAATTCCGTGTTGCCGAGCTCTGGCTGAGCGAAGGGTTCCGTGTAGAGCGGGTTCCCGTGTACGCCTTCTGTCGAGTGTTGGCAGAATTCTAGAAATCGCTCAGGGATCGCGCCCAAGTCTAGCGAGTCGGCTGGGTTCAGAAAGTTACTTATCCTCTGTTGTGCAGTTGAAGTCTGGTGGGTGCGGTGGTTCACTTCACTCTTCCCTCCGTTGCGGGAACATTCCCCCGAATCTCCCGCAGCTGCCGCACCCTCTCAATGTAAACGGCATTAGTTGCTAGCGCACCTCGGACCGCTACTCGGTCGCGCCTCCTCTCTTCGAGCCGTTCAGCAGAGAAGATTCAAGTTGCATCAGGCCCTTCGGCGTTGTCCTATACCTGCCCCTGTCCGAGCGTTCAATAAAACCGGATTTCTGTAATTCAACTATTACATTCCTAATGGTCTTCGGTGCCTTTCCTACGCCATTTGCTATCTCCTCGATGCTTAGGGAGTCGGACTCACGTTTGGCGGTCTTGCTTGCCAAATGTGCCATAAACAGAATTACCAAAATCGACTTGTCAGCGGCGAGATCATTTCTTGTAAGGAGTAGCTGACCAGTGTTCGTCATTTTCGCGTAGTCAGAGACCTTGTCGGTTAGGCTTGCGAGGTCAGATACGTAGAGCAATTTTCTGGCCAAGTCATATGTCGGAACGGCTTGAGATAGAAATTGGATGATTTGTGGAATCATCTCTTCGATATTGCCGCTGGCTTCGTAGCGAAGTCCATTCGCATCAATCAGGACTTTGATTTGTTTTGTTTCAGCTTCTGTCAAGATTGGCACCTGCTAGGGTTTCGGTTTCAGTTTGGGGAGTATATGTTCGCGAAAAACATGTAAGCCCAGGGTGGTTGCTCGGTATTCGCCCTTCCCTTTTCTTTCAGCGAGGCTTTCACCACATAGTTCGCTCAGTCGTCCGGCCACTGTGCCGGCCGTCTTCTTTGTTGCTGCGATAAGTTCTGCTGATTGGACGAGGTCTTTGTCTGATTTGCCTAGCATTTGTGCGATCCGTGCCTTTGCTAGGTGTAGCAGTACGAGTTCGCGGTCGGCTAGGTTTTCAGTAGGTACGGTAGTCACTATTCCCTCGGGCGTCACGGCTAGCACGCCTTGGCAGGCTTGGGCTAGGTCTTTTACATCCACGGACAATGCGAGGTGCGAAGCGAGATCGAGTTCCGGGACCGCCTTCAGCAGGAAGGCATAGACTTCTTTTGCGACTTGGTCTGGCGATCCGATGATTTTCTTTTCACGCGTTCCGTATTTTATGGTGACTTCTAGGGGATGTCCTATCGTTGAGAGCTGTTGTTGGCCTTCTGACAATTACTTTCATTTCACATTCACTCGTACACTGTATAAAAGCTTTGAAGTGCTAAATGTACCTACAAGGTGTTACTCTACTTATTTGCGCCAGTTTGTGCAAAGTCGAGCAGGAGCATGTCAGAATTGAGAGTTCTGCTAGATGTTACTTATATTCAACTCAATCTAACTCTAATGTGCCGAAGCTCATTGTCAGGGTAGGAGGGTTACAGATTGGACTACAACGCGCTGAAATTACCCGTTCTCCAGCTCCTGTTCACCCACGGTCCAATGAACGGTGGAGTGCTCATCAAGAAGCTCGCAGAATCAAAGGAGATCACACTCGATATCCATGCGCTTCGCATGGCTCTAATGCGCTACTACAAACAGGGACTGCTGAAACGCGAAAGATCTGGTGGAACGTTCACGTATGCAATGTCTGAACGCGGAATTCAACGCTTGCGATGGCTTGAAGAACAGGTCAAGAACACAAGAGATTAACCTTCAAACATCGAAACCCCCACGGTTTTTCGTGAGGGCGCTTCAGAAGAGTTTGCAGGAGTCCACGCCTTACTTGGGATAGTTGCCTAGATCGGAACGGTCGAGTGAGAAGTTTTCTGGCGGCTCGCGCGTTTGTCAGCACAACAGAAACGTCTAGGGTCTGCGACGATTACGAACTCTGGTTGTTGGCTGGTCGAAGCTTCGGCAGAACATCTTGGCTAATCCACTGCAATCCAGCGCCTGAAAGACTGTAGCGCCCCTGTTCGACGATGAGCTTGCCCTCTTTCCTCAGCTCGCTCACGCGCGCCCGAACTACATTATCCTTCACAGCCTTCCAACTTGTCTCGAGCAATTCGATCAATCTAGCATCCTCGATTGGTGTGGGATTGTTGCTGTAAATGATCAGGCCAATCGCTTCCTTCGCCGATATTCTGTCAAAGGGAATCGTGAAATGCAACTTTCCGTCAGGCGTCGTCTCAAGGATCCCCGCGACCTCCTCGGAGGGAATGAATCCTTCGAGCGACTGATCTCCAACTGTCGACAATGAACCAGGTTGCATTGCTGGTTGAGATTGGAGCAACTCCTCAAACTTACCGCGTACATAGTCAAAATCGCCCTCGAGCTCGACCTCGAAATTTCCGCGTCGAAGCCTGAACCTTAGCCGCCTTTCTGACAATTAAGCCGCCAGCACTCACTTCCAGAGCAGTTATTTCACATTTGCGAGGAGCAATGGAACCGTTTGGCACCGGTCGGACCGAGCTTTGCATTAGACCCGCCTGGCTGTGTCGCCCACGTCGCATCCTGAATGCCCGATCGTAGTCCAGTTTCTATCGCTTATAGATCTGGGGCGGGGGCATCACTGAACCGAGAATAATGGTTTCCATGCATACCTGAACTGATAGTTCCTGATTGATGGCTGGCTCGATTGTTGAGCGACTGCTCCACGATCGTTTAGAGGTCCACATATAAGCGGGCAAGTTCCCTGCTGAATAAGACTGATACTGATGCGTCCGGCGACATTCGTGTGTGTCATTGCCCTCTTACTATTGATGAGCAGTCTGCCAGCAGCAAGCTTTGGTCAGGCAACGCCTCGAGCGAATCCGGATGGATTCTCTCCCCACAGTAACGACCCTCAGGTTCCTGGTTTGGTTGGGACCGTTTGGCCGAATGACGTTCTCGTGGGTTCCAGTGGGGACCTCATCATCGCTCTTTCCGCTTCCGGATTTTCGAATGTTCATGGTTGGGATACGTTATCAATCTTGATCCCCCCCGAATTTCACAACATACTCCCAGAACAGGTCATCTCGACTCTAACGAACAATTACGCGAACATTATCGTGAGATCACTTTCAGGAAACGACAGGTATGCTCCTGGATGGACAATTGTTTCGGTGACCGTTGACGGAAACACGCGCAGCCAGTTCATCAATTTCACGACGGGAAGCGAATGGTACTACGTAAGGATAAACGGTCTAGTCGCGCCGTCAATTGCTGGCGAGTACTTTTTCAAAATGCAGTTGTTCTCCAGTTACGGTCCACCGGGCGAACTGCCAAGCAGTTGGGTCCCGGTCCAGAACTGGCCTTCGCTGCTTGTTAGAGGGGAGCTTGATCCGGCTTCGATGAGTGGAACGGTCGCATACGGCGGTTATTCTAGCTTCACGGGCGCGCCAGTTCAAGAGGCCGGTAAGGTGCTGGCGCATATGACTGTGAAGCTGGATCCGAGCACTGGAGTTGCACTTTATTCTTGTCCACAGCTCAATGCGCCTTCTAGACCGGGTTGCGTTGACGCTGCAGGATATTTCAACGCCACCGCTCACGGCCAATTTGATATCGAAGGCGTCGCGGCTGGAGTTTATGATGTTTACGCGGAGGCAGCAGGCTACCCAGCTCAACTGGTCAGCGCGGGCGTCAGAGTGTCAGCTGGACAATCACTGTACTTAGGACTGAATTTGAACCCTGGCGTCGTGATCCAGGGATACGTGTACAGCAAGCATCAGTTCGGCGATGAACCGTGGCCTGAGAGTTCCTACATCAAGATTGAACTTTACGATCAACCAGCGAACAGCGTCATGCCAGATCTTGGAGCGACCCCGGTTTCATGGTCTCCCTTACCCTGCATCGCCGGAGGTCAGAACCTGTACGTGGGAGGCTCGCATGCTGGTTCGTGTGGTGATCCGCGCTTGGGCAGCAAGATTGCCTTCCCGTGGCATGCCTATGGGACTGGCGCGGGATTCACAAGCAGCGGAGTTTCAGATTCCAATTTCACAGATCTCACAACTGACCCGCAAGGAGTTGGGCCGGCTCAACATTGGTTCGTGGTTGGAGGGTCAATTAGTCCGTTTAATTTCCAATTTGGTTCAGTGGGCGAGTATGGTGCACCGAGTGACTTGGATGGTCACGTTCCGCAGGTTTACTCGACTTGGGTTAATGGCTTGACGCCTGGTCAGTATTATCTTCGAGCATGGGTCTTCAGATACGTCCAGTCCGGCTTAGATGGATCCACGTTTCAGCCATACTCGTTTGTTGTGGGAGGAAGCGAATGGGCCGGAGATGTCTCAGTCCCAGTTGACTTGCTACTGAGCAGTTCGGTCGACGAGACCGTTCATTTTCATAACCAGCAAGACACTCTGACAACGAGCACGATTAACACGGGCGCAGGCTACCTCTATGGCGCGCTTGAAGATGCGAACAATGCGATATGGTCATTTAACGTAACTTCGCTAGGTTTCACTAACAGCACTGGAACCTATCGTCACAATGGTTACTCTACACTGCTGACGAAGCAACCTACGTTTCGCGATCCAAATGATCCAGCCGGCGTGAACCGCAATGCGCTCCAGACCGGCAACGCCATCATTCAGTTTTATGGAATAAACGACACTTGGAACGGGCAAAATTACGGAATCCCTGCGGGCACATACAACGCGAGACTGTGGGCAACAGGTTACCTACAGTCAACTCCAGCACAGGTCTCTTTGGCATTGAGCGGCAATCCCATGGAGATTAGCGATCACTTGTTCCGGGGCGCTGGCTTCGAGGTATCCGTCGCCAGTACAGACTGGGAAACCCCAGCCGTTTCGCGGAATTGGGTTTGGAATGACCAGGAGATCGACGTAGGATTCTATCAGAACGTTAGTCTCGTGAGCGTAATG
>PMBQ01000326.1 GCA_003152955.1 Candidatus Bathyarchaeota archaeon | reverse complement strand
TGTTCCATTTGCGGACATCCTCGCGGAGAACATCCGAACGACAAGCAATGTAGAACCAAGGATTGTAAATGCAAAGCCTATCAAGAATAGGCTGATGCCTTCCTTGTACGTTGCATAAATTGCATAAGCATCAACGGTCTGAGAATACCGTTTGTCGACGAGAACAGTCGAGGGTCTACCGATAAAGATTAAGCCAAACAGCACGTGATGAGGGCTGAATGGTGAATGGCGTGTTACCCGAGCAGGGCATCAATCACGAGCTGAGTCTCACCGAGGTAATCTCGAAAACCTTCGATGTGTATCGGCAGGGTTTCACGAAGTACTTTGTTCTCTTCGCCGTGGTGGGAGCGATCACTGGAGTTGTCACTGCCATAGCGCAACGCGCATTCATTATACCGACCATACCTTCCAATCCGACGCCTGAACAGTTGTTGAACTGGTTGCCCGGCTTCTTCGGAGCATTGATCCCCCTCGTCGCTTCGATTATAATCGTCAATATTGTATTCTTCCCGATAGCGCAAGGTGGCGCGATCAAGCTTGCATCTGAACAGATAGAGAAAGGCAAGGCTGAGCTGGGGCCGTCGGTCAGATTCGCCGCGTCAAAATTACTCTGGATTTGGGCTTTGAATATCATAGTCGGCGTTGTAGTCGTATTGGGGTTCATCGCTCTGATCATTCCCGGAATAATACTGGCGATAATGTTCGCTCTTGCGTTTCCCGTACTCTTGCTCGAGAACAAAGGTGTCTTCGACAGCATGGGGAGGAGCCGCGAACTTGTTAGTCACAGGTGGTCCAAGACGTTTGCAATTTTCCTTGTCCTCGGAATAATCGTCGCGATAGCTTCGGCCATCTTAAGTGCGATTAGCGGGCCTTTCGGCGTTGTTAGCCCTCTCGTCAATGGTATCCTTTCAGCGGTCTACCAGCCTTTATCCCCGATACTGCTGACCGTCTATTACTACTCCAACCTCGCTAGAATCGCGCCTGCTAGCACAGCAGCCCGTGATGGAACGAAGTTCTGTGTCAACTGCGGCGCAAAGTTAGCTTCCTCACCCACCTACTGCCCCCAATGTGGCGCAAAGCAACCGATCTGATCCTGACTCTCAACCACAGCTCCAATTACTACATCAAAGACTCCGAGAACTACTGACAAACGCCAACACGCTGTTATGGTTTCAAAGAACCGAGTGTGTTAAGCGACCAGAATCGTGAGGCCATGTCTGGACGAATGAGAAGAATGAAGGCAGAATCTCTGGCTGTGCGTCCGTGAGAGCTAGTCATAGAATTCGACATGACGCGGCAGGATCAAAACCGGCCTTTAACCGTTGTTGGGATTAGCACGCAATAACTGACTGGATCAACGTGGACGTACTCGGTCGTTCCTGTGTAGTATACGAATTCCGTGTATTGGCCAAATTCGAAATCGGTCGGTCCGAAGAATGAGGATTCCAGTTCAAGTTTACTTGTGCATAGAAGCCGACGTTGTAGTTGAGAATCGTTATGTATTGCTGCGCTCCAGGAACAAGCAAGTCAGAGGTACCGCCGTTGCAAGTCAAGCTCGGATTAGTCCAAATGAGCATGTCAAATGATTATACCTCCAACCTAAACAAAGCGGCACGATTGGTCAAAGAAGCCGGAAAGAAAGGGGCGCAGGTAGTTTGTCTACCTGAATTGTTCGATTCTCGGTATTTCCCGCAAAAGCAACGGTCAGAGTTGCGTGCCGAAACAATCCCGGGCGAAACAACCCAAGCCCTCTCAAGGGTCGCCAAGAGCAACAAAGTCGTCTTGGTGGGTGGGTCAATCTACGAGAGGGCGAGGCGAAGGAACTACAATACTTCGGTCGTATTCAGCGATGATGGCAGGATCATCGGCAAATATCGTAAAGTGCACATACCGAATGATCAAGGATTCTACGAGCAGGCTTACTTCTCTTCAGGAGACGAATATCAAGTTGTCAAAACTAAATATGGAAAGCTGGGGGTGCTGATCTGCTTTGATCAATGGTATCCTGAAGCCGCGAGAATACTCAAGCTAATGAAAGCCAATATTATCTTCTACCCAACCGCGATCGGACGGGTGAAAGGAATTGACGCGGTCGAAGGAAATTGGCAAGACGCATGGGAGAGCGTTCAAAAGGGACATGCAATCGCTAATACCGTTGTCGTCGCTTCGGTAAACCGAGTGGGACGCGAGGAAGACATCACATTTTGGGGAGGGTCTTTCGTGTACGATCAGTTTGGGAACAAACTGATTCAAGCTGACGATAGCGAAGGCACGTTTGTGACAACCTGCGATCTTTCGCTCTCAAATAGAATCGAGACCGGGTGGGGATTCATGCGAAACAGGAAACCGCGAACCTACTCTCGGTTGTTGAAGTGAACTCATCTGCAAACCACTCCATTCGCCCTTGGGTACAGGATGCCTGCCGAGTGGGAGAAGCACGAGGCCACGTGGCTGACCTGGCCAAAGGACCCGACAACCTTTCCACCCTCTATAATACAAAACGTGGAGCAAGCATATGTTAAGATGATCGAAGAGCTTGCCTCCGAAGAAAGAATCGATCTCCTGGTCGACAACCAGAGGTGCGCGGAAAGAGTTTCGCAGTTGCTCAAAACCAAGGACAACGTGGTCTTCCACAAGATTACAACCGCTGACGTTTGGGTGAGAGATTATGGTCCTATATTCGTGAAGAAAAATGATACAATCGCAGTTACAAAGTGGATCTTCAATGCGTGGGGCAACAAATATGATGAACTAAAACCTGATAACCTAAGCGGAATGAAAATTGCGCAGTCGACACGATTGAGAATTTTCGAACCGGGACTTGTTCTGGAAGGAGGCTCAATCGAGGTCAATGGACACGGCACCGGCATTACGACAAAACAATGTCTAATGAACAGTAACAGAAACCCGAACCTCACCCAGTCCGAAATAGCGCGGAGTTTGAAGGAATATCTAGGGATAAGAAATCTGATCTGGCTCGAGAGTGGAATAGCAGGCGATGACACGGACGGGCATGTTGATGATGTGGCACGTTTTGTAGACGAAAATACCGTTTTGTGCATGACCGAAGACAAAGAAGACGATGATAATTACCAGGCACTCCAGAAGAACGCTGAAATTCTCCGTGAAGCCACAGATCAGAACGGCCGCAAAATCAATATCATTCCGATCAAAATGCCAAAGAGCGTTAATTACGAGGGCAGTAGATTGCCCGCCAGCTACGCAAACTTCTACATAGGTAATGCTGCGGTTTTGGTCCCCACCTATGGTGATTCACATGACAGCACTGTGGTAGATTCTCTCAAGCACATCTTTACTGACCGCAGAGTGGTTGGGATCGACTGTAGATCACTGGTTTACGGTCTCGGCGCGAACCATTGTGTAACGCAGCAGCAACCACAATGAGACAAAGCTGCCAAAAGAGTAACGCTTCAACGGCGTTTCCAAATATGCCTGCAATTGGGGAACAAAAAAGCACCTAAACGTCACCGCTATGTGCTCAACTGTCTCTTGGTGCTGCAGCTCGGGGCATTACTCACGGTACTCTGAGTATCACGTTTCTGTAGTAGCATAAGTGGGTTCAAACGCTCAAATGAATTGAAAATCTGAGCAAGAAACCTGCATCCAGAACTCGCCTTTGTTGCGCAAAATCTGCGTAAACTCAGCGCGGATTGGGGTGTGATATTGGTGCGGGGAAGGGGATTTCAGCCCCAAAGTACCGGTACATATAAGCCGGCGACTAGATAGAATACGGCGAGTACGAGAAGTCAGGTCCGACTCGTGGATTCCTTCTGGGCAGAAGATTGTTCTCCAAATTTTTCAACTCAAGACAAACAGACTCGCTGTGCGATCTGGCTTCAAGATTGAAGCAACGTGACTTCTAGCTTATTCACAGAAATTAGTTAGTGAGTTAGTGTTACCAAGACTTCAGAGGTATGCTTAACAAGTTGAAGGAGTTTGGTCATATTATGAATCCTGTAATTCATTTTGAAATGCCTGCAGAGGACAGGAAACGTATGATCAGCTTTTATCAGAACGTATTTGGCTGGCAAACCCAACAGCTCGGCCCCGAGATGGGAAACTTCGTTCTCGCCNNTATCCGAAAACAATGTGCCGAAGAAATCCGGCACGATTAATGGAGGTTTTTACCAGAAGACAGGTGACGTATCCCAAACTACCACTGTGACCATCGGGGTAGACAACATCAAGGAATACATAGCGAAGATCGAAGCAGCAGGCGGAAAATTGTCTGGTGAACCCATGGAGATGCCTGATACCGGCTGGTTCGCTTCGTTCTTTGACACGGAAGGCAATAGAGTAAATCTACTACAGCCCCACTGAGACCAGTAACTAACTGACAAGATCTCAGCTTTTTCCATCAGCACTCCACGATGAACACCCACACCTTGACGACCGTGTTAATGTTGGTGGAGGCAGTAGCTTCCGTCTGGTAATACGAAAGCGAGAAGTGAACTTCAGATAATGGTATGGGATTTCGACCATCAACATCGGGTCACATAATGTTATCCAATTAAAGCAGGCAATGACACGAGGCGATATGAATTATGGGAAGAACGCCAGAACCGAAAACTGTGGACGCCTACATAGCAGCCGCACCAAAGGAGACACAACCGAAGCTCAGGAAGATCCGGACAGCAATTAGGGAAGTCGCACCGGACGCCGCTGAGAGCATCAGCTACGGGATGCCTTTCTACAATTNNCCCAGTGATAGCGGAACACAAGCGCGAGCTTAGCGGGTACGTAACTACAAAGTCAGCTGTCCAACTTCCACTGGTCAGAGAGATTCCCATCTCGCTCATCAAGAAGCTGGTTAAGGCTCGGATGAAACTTAACCAAGAAGAGGAATAGGAATGGAAGTACCAGTCTCAATCAAAGTGACAAAGAGTTCACCGTTAGGAAAGCGTTGCTGTGAGCATCAGTGCAAGTGCGACTGGGCCTGGGACGGAAACAGTGAAACGAAACCGATGACGCAACCAGGCTGAAAGTGAAAACAACATCAATTATGTCAGAGA
>PMBQ01000186.1 GCA_003152955.1 Candidatus Bathyarchaeota archaeon | reverse complement strand
AAGTTGGATGCGGACCCGGCCTCGGCCTTGGCTATATTTCTCTCCACGCGAATTGGCTTGTCGGCGTGGATGTAACCGAGGGAAACATCAACACAGCCAAGAGACACTATGCATCTAGAGTCGAGCTGGCTCGAATCGATGCTCACACTCTACCCTTCAGAGAGAAATCTGTGGACATCATACTGTCGCTCGCAACAATAATTTATGTTGACGTGGCCAACTTTGTGGACGAATGCCATCGTGTCCTTCGAGCTGATGNNTTAGCAGGAAGTATTACTCGGTCCCCGAGTTGAACGTTCTGTTGGCCCAGCATGGATTTCAGGCGGAGTTCTTCGGCGCATTCATTTCGAACCAAGCACCGTTCAGAGCGCTCACGAAAACTCGCACCGCACCGTACCGGTTGCTCCGTCGCGTGGCCCGTAAGGTACTCTCATGGATCCGGATCTATTGGATAGTAAGGCGGCTAATTAGTGGCGAAAACGCAAGCCTAACTCTGGGAAAAGAACTCACGGAAGAGGAAATGGAGACAGTCAAGAACATCGAAGTCAGCTCATTATCAAACGATTCGACAGACACGCAGCACAGAATAATCTATATCATCGCGCACCCAAAATCAAGACCAGTTGGTTTCGAATCAGGGATTACGCACACCGCTACGCGTAGAACTGACGAATCATCTCAATGACGTATCCGACATTCTCGTCGCTAATCTCCGCGTTCATGGGCAGAGATATGACTTCCCGACAAATTGCTTCAGTTTCTGGAAGATCCTGCATCCCGAGGCCAAGCCCTCCGTGCTTCCACATTGGTTTAGGCCAGCTTATCAAGACCTCAACGCCTTTGTCCTTCAAGTATTTGGCTAATTGATCGCGTTTGCGCGTGCGAACCACGAAGTTCTGGAAATTATCGTGATACTGATCACCATCGAAGTTCGGCAAAGTTAAGTCCCCAATTCCGGATAGCCCTCGGACATAAATCTCGGCGACTTGGCGACGACGCTTCAGCCATTCTGGCAGATGACGCAACTTCACATCGAGAATGGCGGCCTGCAAATTGTCCAGGAGACAGGTGAATCCATGATAATGGTATTCGCGGGTTTCACGATCCTCGCCGATGTAGCGTAGACGTGCGATCTTGATGGCGACTTCGTCGTTGTCTGTGGTAACGGCCCCCGCATCACCGAACGCGCCCAGAACCTTGAATGGGTAGAAACTAAAGCATCCGGTTAGCCCGAAAGACCCCGCTTGTTTGCCTTTGAAGGTAGCCCCTAGAGCTTGCGCGGCGTCTTCGATTATGACCAAGTCATGTTCTTCAGCGATGCTCATCATGCGCTCCATGTCGCAAACCCTTCCATTCAAGTGCGTAGGCATTACGGCCGTCGTTCTGGGGGTTACGGCTCTTTCAACGGCGCTCATGTCCAGATTGTAATCTTTCCCGACGTCCACAAGAATCGGCTTTGCTCCGGTATGGACTATTGCTGAGACAGCGGCAACAAAGGTGTGTGCAGGAACGATCACTTCATCGCCGGGACCTATACCTGCGGCTATTACAGATAGATGAAGCGCGTGAAAGCCGCTATTCAGTCCCACGGCATGTTTGGTTCCGACGAAGTCAGCCAGATGATCTTCAAACGACTTAAGTTGACTTCTATAGATCAAGTCACCTTTAGCAAGAACATCTTGAAAGGTAGAATCAACCTCTTTCTTGATGCTGCGGTAATGTGTATCAGGTTCAACGAACCGGACCTTGTATCCCAAACATGTCGTCTCCTAGATTCCTTGTGACTCTCCTACTTCGATTGCCGCTGTCTCGAATCTGACTGAGGTGAATGAGACCACGCCACAACTCTCCTGACTGCAGCGGCAACATCCCGCGCTGTTGGATAATAAGCGCGTTCCAGCGACTCACTCATCGGGGCCGGCGAGTCGGGCAGCGCAACTCGGAGAATGGGTGCCTTTAGGAACTCAAAGCCTTGGTCTGCTACAATTGCTGAGATCTCGGCCGCGAATCCGCAAGTTATCCACGCCGCGTCAGCCACTACGAGTCTCCCAGTTTTCTTCACAGACTGCAAGATCGCATCCTTGTCGATCGGTTTCAGCGATCTAAGATCAACGACTTCGATATCTATGCCCTCGTTTGCCAGCTCTGCAGCCGCGATCATTGCCTGAGCTGACATGTAGGATGTCGCAACGACAGTTGCGTCGCGACCCTGTTTGCGAACCGCAGCCTGGCCTATGGGAATTTCATAGATATGCTCCGGCACTTCGCCAGTGGCACTGTAGAGCCACCGATCGTCAATGTAGACCACGGGGTTCTGATCACGCACGCTAGATACGAGAAGCCCCTTGGCATCATATGGCGTGCTCGGCATCACCACTTTCAAGCCAGGGCAGTGGGCGTACATTGCTTGCAGGGCCTGTGAGTGTTGAGCCGCCTGCTGCCCTCCTCGATTGATTATGGCACGGAAGACCAGTGGGACACTGACTTTTCCGCCCGACATGTAATGCCAATTTGAAGCTTGGTTTATCATTGGCTCCAAAGCCAACAAGGCAAAGTCCATTCTTGGATGAACAACGATTGGGCGCATTCCTCCGAATGCGGCGCCTATCGCCAGTCCAGTCACCGCGTTCTCCGATACTGGTGTCTCGAATACTCTCTCGACGCCGAACCTGTCCAAGAGACCCATAGTCGTGTTGCCCACGTACCACGGGCTATTGAC
>PMBQ01000289.1 GCA_003152955.1 Candidatus Bathyarchaeota archaeon | reverse complement strand
ACGTGCTCCAAACTTTTTCCTAACGCTCGATTACGGTGTGAATCCAGTTATTGCAGTCTTGACATTGCCCATGTTCTTTCTTCAGACGAGAAAGTACTTGGATGACAGAGTCCGTTTCCGCGGGCTTTTGCTCTTGGTGACAGCGAGTCTCTTGGCGTGGCAATTGCTGCTTGCGGAGCCGTTTGAGGCATGGTTCTGGGCGCCGATCAATGTTCTGACCTGTATCTTTGCGGTAGACTATTTCGTTGACTTTCAGAAACCCGGCATACGAAAATGGGTTAGTTACGGTCTCATGACTTGTGTAGCCGCTTGGCCATTGCTCGTCATCATGTTAATGTCCCTCTGAGTTCAGAATTGGGTAAGTAGTAGAGCCTAAGAAGTGGGAATTTGTCGAAGTGTAGCGGACTTCAATTGCTTCTGCAAGTTATCCTTCCTACGCACTTCACCCAATCCAGGCCTGATCTCGTAGGAGCGACGAGTCTTGCGGGATAACCGTGATCAACCGATAATGGGAAACCTCCAACCTTCAATGCAATCATGCAATCCAAGTTAGCAACCTCATCTGAACTAAGCGTCGAACTGTAACCTGCAACGTCCTGAACTACGACGTGAGCTATGTTCGTGAGCGACGTCCCCGCTTGTCTAAGAAGGTAAAGTAACGGGATACCTTCCCAAGGAACGTCAGCGGACCAGCCCTCTACGCACTGGATCTTCAGGGTTCTGTGAACGCTGGTCATCGCATATAGTTCTGTCAATTTTAGTTCCAGCGAATTTGAGACATCTCCATCTATCTTCAATCGATAATTGTCCGAGTCTATGGAAGGCGGAGACTCACCGTTCCACGTTGCCGGGAACTGGAAACTTTCCAGAGTTGATGTTGTTTGGCTTGTCAGCGATCCCGTCGATGTAGTTTGGAGTACAATTGAAGTAATCGATGCAGCCTGCGACTCCACCGAGTTCGTTCTAGAAACTTGCAGTGTCGTCGCTGGCCCTTTTGCAGTTGGTCTTAGAAACCACCAAGACCAGACAGCTACGGCTGCTACGGGAATCAGCTTTATGAACGATCTTCTGTTGAGTTTCACGAGTTGCCCCGCTGGACTACGTTGTTGTCAAGTTGCCATTTCCTCTGTGATAGAAGAGGATTACCTCCATCACTCCTAACGTGTTGAAAGGAGAACGATCGGGAGAAGCTTCGCGCTTCAATCCTGCCACAGTACTAAGGTTCCAACGCACGTGCTTTGCCCATAATACGCATCTTCTTGGCGTTAAGATCCAACAAAAGGAAAGTGTCTTCCGGTAGATATGCGATCGGTTTCTCAGATTCAATGCCTATCGAAGTTGCGCCTATTTTGGTGATATTGATGGGGGTTGTCTGCATGCCTACGGTAGCGTGGAATGCGCCTTCTTTCAACTCGTCGGAGTAGAAGGGGCTCTTCCCGAAAGAAAGATTCAAAGTCGTATCTGCCTTGGCACTGCCGGGGGTACACAAAATAGACCCTCTCTTCATCTCTTCAACGGTGGCTCCCTTCATGGCTAGACCGACCCGTGATCCGGCCTCAGCTTCCTCGTAATCCTCATCCTGCATCTGTATAGAGCGCACAATTACTTCCTTGTCCCCTGGAAGCAGCGTGAGCTTGTCATACTTTCTCACAATACCTTTCTTTACGAATCCGAGTACGACCTCGCCCACTCCCCTAACACTGAACGAATGGTCTACGACTACCACGGTCGATGAACTTGTATCCCTTCTGGGCTCAAAGGTTCTGAGAACTTCGAGTATCTTAGTCGGGTCTCTTTCCTGGACAATAAATGAGCGGAGAGATGTATCTCTGATTATCGCGGCTATTTGGTTGGGCGTCGCATAGGGAGACGTTACAGCTATCCCTTTGGAGACGCCGAATGAATCAAGCATCACAACGGTCTCGCCCAACTCTCTCGTTATTTCGGCGAACACAACTACGGCAGTATCTATTCCAGAAATTATCTGGCTCTTCGGTGATATCTTATCCTCCGCAGGGCACATGAAACTGAAAATCTGTTCATCCAATTTTCTATTGAACATGAGGATGTCGCTTTCAGTGCCTTTTTTCCCCAATTCGCGTCCTATCGTATCGTCATGAAATACGCCGACTGTAAGATGCCGCATAGGGCCACGAATAATACGGTAGAATATCAACCCTCATGTGCTGAAAAATAAGATCCACTAGTGCTCAAACACAAGAAAGCTGCAGTGCAAACGTCATCAGCAGATGATTGGTGATAATTACAGTAGGAGAATCGTGGCCGGTGTCGAAGATTGTGGCGCAAACTCCAAAATGCTAGCCTAGGTCTGCAAAGAACGAATGGATCTCGCTCCTCTTTTGCCCCGAGATTCCGCTTTGCGTTCTGCGAGCTTGCTTGTCTATGCGATGGCATTGTGAAGCTTTATTGTAGACTTCAAATAGAGTCTCTGTTTCTTGTGATGATCGGTAGAGTGCGCTGTGACTAATGTTGCGGTTACTTTTCGCGTTGGCGGCGAAGAACGCGAAATCCTGATCAGCCTTTTGGGCAGACTTGCCAATGTTGTCTTTGTCACTGACCTTTCGCCTGAGGATAGGGCGAAGGAACTTGCCCTTGCCGATGTGTTGATCTCATGGAGCCCAGGACGGGAACTGCAGTCTGAGGAATTCATGAAAATCGGTCGTGCAAGAATGATGCAATTACTTTCTGCCGGAGCAGATCACATCCCCTTTTCTAGTTTGCCGTCCGATCTTGTTATCGCAAGTAATGTCGGTGCCTATGCAGAATCGATGGCAGAGCACGCGCTGGCAATGATTCTGGCCATAACCAAGAATCTCCTAGACCGACACGAGAAGCTCAGAGATGGTACTTTCGATCAATCCAACGTGAATCGCATGCTACGCGGTTCCAGTTGTGCAATCTTGGGTTTTGGAGGTATAGGAAGAGCTACAGCTCGACTCTTGCGCTGTCTTGGCGTGAAGATTTATGGAATAAACACAACAGGGAAAACAGATGAACGCGTCGAGTTCATCGGGACCCTAAAAGACCTTGAACATGTACTGCACGTTGCCAACATCATTCTTGTCGCGCTTCCATTAACAAATTCAACTCGCGGCCTAATAAGCGGTCGAGAACTGGCTTGGATGAAGGAAGACGCTATCCTCGTGAACGTGGCTCGCGGCGAGATTATTGATGAAGGCTCTCTATATCGGAAGCTCAAGGCAAATCCGGGCTTCACGGCGGCGATAGATGCTTGGTGGATTGAGCCACTCAGACATGGCGAGTTTCGCACGAACTATCCTTTCTTGACCCTTCCGAATGTGTTGGGTTCCCCACACAACTCAGCTATAGCGGCTGGATCTTCCCTCGAGGCAACGAGGCGTGCAGCGGAGAATGTGAAGCGCTTCTTGAACCACGAACCTGTGACGGGTCTCGTTAGGTCAGTCGACTACGAGTGAAAACAGCAGAAGAATCCAACACGGCTTGTAAGTGGAATTAATTCAAGGATTCAGAATCAGAATCGAAGGACTGTGAGCGGCCGCGAAGCCTCTCTGCAGAGCTGCCATTGTTTTTATGGCGGACCCCCGTGATAGATGAACCTCGGGTGGACTTTGAAGGTTGAACTTCGAGGAAAGAGTCTGGAAGCTTATGGAGAGAATTCCGAAAGGCAAAGTCACAACCTACGGTCTAATCGCCAAGAAACTGAATACAAAAGCATACAGAGCCGTGGGGAACGCATGCCGTAGTAACCCCTACGCCCCAAGAGTCCCATGCCACAGAGTCGTACGGACTGACGGAGGCGTTGGCGGCTTTGGAGGCAAAACTTCAGGCAAGACCGTGGAAGAGAAGATCCGTATGCTGAGAAGAGAAGGCGTCGAAATCAGGAACGGAAAAATCACAGATTTCGAAAGAGCCCTCTTCAGATTCTAGCCGCACGATTGAATGAGAGATGTGTTTTGTTTTTCGTCCTATTCGTATAATCCTCCTGAGGCTTCCATTTCTTGCCCGAAACTCATTCCTACCATCTATCAAGGGTCTTCAACGCTCCACTGAAGTTCGTCTATGAATGGTGCACCGACTACAGAGAGGATGACAACCAGATCACTGGTTCAAAGACGCAGCGCAAGATCCTTCAAAAAACCACGCGCCGAGTAATCTACCTCTCTGCGTACGAACGAGAAGGAAAAATGATCACCGGCGTGAATATTGTAACGCTACAACCGCCGAATGGTTGGACTCTAGAGTACCTAGGGGAAGAGGAGGACGAGACTGGCAAATACCAGTTAACTAGGCTCGGGCCACGTAAGACGCGACTCGATATGACCTTCACAGACAAGTNNCTCCCCCACCAAAGAAGAAGACAAGAGCCATACGGACCAAATCTGGGCCAAATACGTAGCCCGATTGGAAATGGATTACTCATCCAGCGCTTGAATCTTCTCAGCAATTTCAAACGTAATTGCGGCAGTCAGATTGGGGAGCAAGGCTCAGTCTAGGATGGTAAACCGCAGCCTAATCTTCTGAGAGAGTTCGCTCCACTTTTCCGGTAAAGTCGTTCCGGATATGACCGACTGTTATGGCTCGAAGACTTAGATTTCTACGAATGTTCTACTGGTATCTCTTGCAGAATAAGCAAAACCATCGTCCATTCGACCACTGGGTACAGCCTCCGCAGATCCTGCACTTGGGACATCCACTCGGACTCTGTATGATCGGCGACCCATACGACATGATTATCCATCTACCCTGCTTGTTGACGCAGTAACATGTTTTCCGGTATTCCTTACTCGTTCTAGCGTTTTGCACTCTGCGGAGACGTTGGCTATTAACATCAATCTGCTGTCAAGAATAAAGTCAGACATGCATTGACGCTCTAAGTATACGACAATGCAAGGGTAGATTACGGATTGCCAGCTTCATGTTATTACCATCCAACCCTGCCTGCGGTAGCAGTCTGCAGTCGCTGTGGACGCAGTGTGTGCAGTTCATGCTTCAAACCCTACCTTGACCTAGCCATGTGCCCGGACTGTTACAACACAAGGATTCCCAGACCGATACCAACTCCAATACTTCCCCCTACCCCCTACATGCAATCTGGGCCCCGGATGATGCCCATTGGCGGAGTATTATGCGCCCCATTCCCTCGTCGGCCCTTTCTACTGAAATACTGGTGGGTGCCGGCTGCATTATTCTTCGTAGCCGCAGCGCTGATAGGTATCAACGCGGCTGCATTGTTGTCACCGGTCTTCTTCTCGGCTTGGGCCAGCTTATTCCCCTGGGTGATCCCCATCGGATACTTCAGTTTCATACTCGGCATAGTTCTCAGTCTGATTATAATCGGCGCATTAGCTCTGTACTTCCTAGGTTTCCGAGTGCTGTCGGCATTTCTGGTGTTCCCCTCGGCGATCTTAAGCCTGTTCATCGGCGGCGGATTCCTTGTCGGCGTAATATTTGGAGTACTTGGAGCATTGCTCGTGATGTTCGCTCAGCGACTTTACCCGTGGAATTAAGTGCTCTCTTTACCGGCAGCATTCTGTGCGCCTATTTCAGATTGCTGCCTCAAAACCAGTCGATTCGCTGCGGTTGCATTTGAGTATGGCTTACTCGGCTGCGCCGGCTTGGAGAAAAACGGGGAGATCCGTGAGCGTGGCCTAGGCTCGCTGAGCAATCGTTTGTTGATGCATCACGAGGGATGGAGAAATAATGAAGTGTCGTAGGACGAAGCAAATGGCTCCCGCGATGAGAATGAGTACGGCGCTTAGTGTCGTAAGCAAAGTTGATGCGGCGGACCCTCTGAAATTGTCGAACAGTCCTATGCTGAAGATGAGTAGAAGTGCTCCGAATATTATTCCTCTCATCCCTGCCTTGGAAAGTATTCGCCTT
>PMBQ01000290.1 GCA_003152955.1 Candidatus Bathyarchaeota archaeon | reverse complement strand
GAGGGATGGGGGGAGCATGGGGACCTCCTTCTGCACCCATTCATCAACAACCGATTGACAAAGACCCCAAATCGGACAATGTGTCGCTGGCGATGTCGCTGGCAATGTGGAAGAATGCCTTAGAAGAGCATTTGATGAAGTACAAGTTATCCCTTTCAAAGAAGCATTGGGCGGAGTGCCACGCGTCGTTCTTGTGCCGATGTCCGACTATAATCCCCACGAACGGAGCTTCTGGATCAAGTACCTTGTACCTCTTGACTTCTCGGAACATGAAGCCCTCGAGCTTGAGGCAGGCAAGCGCTGCGCCCAGGGCAGGAAACATTGGGAAGCAGCAGGCATTTGCCCTCGAATAGGAAGTGAGACCGCCGGATGATAGAACCACTTCGCTCCCTGAACGATGGGCTCCTGCTTTTTGGCATCGATCTGAAAAAACTCATCCGTTCGATGAAAGGCCTTCCGTTCTATTTCCGAAGTCTAAGAGAAATCAAGAGACAACTGCAGAAAGGCGAAAACTTGTTCCCCCTTCGTCGACCGATCCTATGCCTTGAAGATCGATTTGTCGAAAGCGGGAGCGCGAGCGGACATTACTTTCATCAGGACCTGCTTGTAGCAAGAATGATCCACCTCAACAACCCCGGGAAACACGTGGACATTGGCTCGAGAATGGACGGATTCATAGCCCATCTTGCATCATTTCGTGCGGTCGAAGTCATGGATTTGCGTCCACTCGAGAGCACCACAGCCAACATAAGGTTTGTGCAAAGTGATCTCATGAAAGAAGTTGAGGCCCCTTACGTTGACTATTGTGACTCGATCTCCAGTCTGCATGCCATTGAGCATTTTGGCCTGGGAAGATATGGAGACAAAATCGAGCCCCGTGGTTACTTATTGGGATTGAACAACATCTACAGGATCTTGAAAAGGCGGGGCAAGTTCTACTTTTCCGTTCCAATCGGACCCCAGAGAATAGAGTTTAACGCTCATCGAGTATTTGGCGTGCGATATCTCAAAGAATTGCTGGTTGGAAAGTACGAAATCGACAGTTTCTCGTATGTCGACGATCAAGGACGCCTTCACGAGAACGCGTCCTTAGATGGAAATATCGACGCCAACTTTGGATGCTTTTTTGGATGCGGGATATTTGAGCTCACAAAAAGGTGAGTCGCCGACCATGTCCATGGGCAGTTAAGAGTGCGTGCGAATGATCGCGTTCGCAAAATGGACCAGCGCCTCCCTTTTCTTGTCAGCGCGGCTGCAGTACTCTGACCTGGCCGAGTGATGAAATGGCGTATCGAGCACTGAACGAAAAGACCCTCATCGACTACTTGCGCAGCCGCCCGATCGTGACGGGGAGGTTCTCCCGCGGTGCCGACCTGTCGGTGAAGGAAGTTGGCGATGGCAACCTGAACCTCGTGTTTATCGTCTCCAACCGCACTGAGCCGGGGCAGGCCGTCATCGTCAAGCAGGCCTTGGATTACCTGCGGGTGGCCGGGGAGTCGTGGCCGCTGACCAGGGAGCGCATTCGCTTCGAGTCTCAGGCCATGCAAATGTACAACAGGCTCTGCCCCGGCCTGGTGCCCGAGGAACGAGTTTACGCGGAAACTCGACGAAGTATGGAAGCGCTACAGAGAGAGGGGAAGCCCCAATCAGTCGGGAAACGCTGCGGTTCCTGGTCAGGATCTGCGTGACATCTTTTGCTTCGAGGAGACGCGAAGCGTCGGCCGAGATTGGGTAGTGCGCTTTGACAATCACTTCTACCAACTGCTCAGTGACAAGCACCCTCTGCCCAGAGCCGGAAGCAAGGTGACAGTGAGAAAATGGCTTGACGGCTCAATCTTTATCCTTCACCAACACAGGAGATTGCACTATAGCGAGTTCAATCCCGGACAGCGGGATCAGAGGGACATCGTATGAAGGGGACATTTCTGCTTTGCATTGACACCGGGCAGAAGAGGGTTTGACATGAGAACCAAGACCTGTTCGTCTTGCGCGAGTTTGGGTGCCCACTATTATTGACGTCAATTTGATGGCGCTGTATGATTGTTAGCGTGAAGAGAACGCAGGTTCAGATACCTGATCCCCTTTATCGTGAGGTCAAACGCGTGGCAACCCTCCTGGATTGGAGCATATCGGAAGTCTTTAGACGCGCCGTGGAACAGATGGTGGCTCAATATCCGCCCAACAAGTATCAGGCCGTTTGGACGCTCCCGAAATCACGGGAAATGGGCGTACCGTTGATTCCCCCTGAAGGTTGGCGCGACCTGGTGGCCTCTGATGAAGCGGGTAGGGCCTAAGGCCTGGATGCTCTCAATAGACGCGAACATAATCATCTATTCGCTGAACAAGACCATGTCCGAACATGAACGGGCTCGGAGCTTTCTCGTCCAGTTGAGCGACCGTAACGATGTGGTGATCGCGGAGCAGATCCTTGTCGAAGTCTATTTGTTGATACGGAATCCGGCGGTCTTCCCAAATCTCTTCACAAGAAGCCGCGCAAGTCTGTGAGGAGTATCGCTCGAATCCCCGGTGGAGATTGGTCGAGTGCATGCCCGTCATGAGTGAGGTGTGGCGGCACGCAGCAGCGCCG
>PMBQ01000436.1 GCA_003152955.1 Candidatus Bathyarchaeota archaeon | reverse complement strand
CGATCTCCCACCGCTTTTGAGCTGGCTAAGCAGCGAGTGCCTGCTGTAGTTAGGGAGGCTGTTCGCGAATTGCGAGAGGGAAGAGTCGATCTATCGGATTTGGAATATCGCGTGGAGCTCCGAGATGATCCTCAGGAGAAGCTGCGCTCGAAGACGTTGCCTCAACCCTATCAAGCAGCTTGGCTTTTGTTGAAGGAAGGGAAGAAGCTCGTTAGTGGAGAAGTTGTGGGCTTTGTCAAGGTACGTCCCTTTAGATTTCAAGGAAAACAGTTAACGGTAAAACCCACGTCGCAGGCTAATTCAAGAGAGATTAATGTGGACGATTATGTTCGGAACCTCATATCCTCATTGTCCCAGACCTTCGAGCCGATGAGCATTAAGATTGATACGTCAGAAGTCAACCTTTCAGAATTTATCTAGCGTTTGACAATCAGTCTACGAGGCAATCGAAGAGATTCCGACGAACTATTTGGAAGAGATGAACTCGATTTCACTTAGAAACAAAGCGCGCTCTAATTCAGTGNNAAGACATTAGCCCCATTGATAATTGAGTGGATGTGGCCGCACTGAAATGGACGTTACGCCGCTCGCTTAGGCCAGGGGATATAGGGTATGTAATCTACCTTCATGGTATTGTTCATGAAAAGGAATGCGGGTTCGACACAACATTCGATGCGTACGTTGCTGACGGACTTGCAGATTTTATCAAGTTGTTCAAACCTGAGAAAGACCGCATTTNNGCTGGACTGAGGGCTCAGCTACGCTGGTTCTTGGTTGATCCAGAATTCCAAGGTCAGGGTATTGGGAGAAGATTGCTCAAGGAGGCGCTTCGGTTCTCCAAGCGGCATGGATACAAGTCTGTTTTCCTGTGGACTGTAAGCGAACTAGATGTAGCTCGACGTCTCTACGCGGATGTCGGGTTCAGAAGAACTAAGGAGAAGACGCACAAGATTTGGGGGAAAACCGTCACAGAAGAAAGATACGATCTCCGTTTGTGATGACAGATTATCCGCGCTTCAGTTCCAAACCCGTCCCTGAGACTAGGCTGGAGTTTTGCGGGCTCACTCAACGTCAATGGATGACGATTCAAATCCGAATGTGCGCCACAGTGTCCAACCATACGCCAACTGGGCAGAGCATCTTCTAAGACGCTGGCGAAGAAGACTAAAGACAGAGGAGGTCTTTACGCGGTGAACAGGGTGGGCTAGGGTCATGACAAAGAAGATCTTCATCATTGATATCGACGGCACAGTCTGTGAAGACGTTACGAATGAAGAAGGTCCAGACCGCATGGCAGACGCGAGACCGTTCCCAGATGTCATCAAACAAATTCACCGATGGTTCGATGAAGGTCATTTCATTTGCTTCTTCACTTCGCGGACAATTGAGCATAAGAGCGTAACTGAGGAATGGCTCAAGCAGAATGGTGTGAGATACAATCAGATCATCTACGGGAAACCTCGACGCAATAGCGAATATGTGGAATACCATTTCATCGATAACTCGAGGGTAAGAGCAACAACATTTACCGGAAAAGTGGGCGAATTCGTGACCAAGACAAGACAAATTCTGGTATTTCCAGATGACTAAATTCCCAACGTTCACGAGCCTGCGATAGATTACGTTAAATTCTGTCGCGTCCTTCTGGCTTCAAGGCTGAAATGCCGGAGCGAGAATCTCATACATTAAGTAGAGACAGATCATTCCCGTTGTCAGCCTGTAACGAAGATGTGCAACCTAGAGTTGACTCGGCATGAGATTACGCAGGAATAGGCGAATCAAATGAACCTTAGAGAGATACTTCTTCCACGTGAGAAGGTCTTCTTCCAATTGCTTGAACAGGAATCCAGAAACGTGCTGATGGGCGCCCAAGCTCTAAACGACATGATATTGCATTTTGAGAACCTATCCGAGAAGAGGAAACACATCGAGGACATTGAACATCGAGGCGACGAAATCGTTCATAGTATCTACGACCGGTTGAGGACGACTTTCATCACGCCCATTGACCGAGATCAAATCGGCGAGCTCGCCTCACTATATGATGATGTCTTAGACTTCATAGATGCGGTGGCCGAACGGTTGAAGCTATACGAAATCAAAGCCCCGACCGAAGGTATGAGAAAAATGGCACAACTGGTCCTCAAATCAGTTGAAGAGATAGACGTTGCGTTCGGACTCATACACGAGATTGCGGCCCCCGACATCGAAGCTAGGTGTATCGAAGTGGATCGTCTTGAGAATGAGGCTGATAGTCTCCTGCACGAATCCGTTGCGGCGCTCTTCAAGACAGATGATGCGATCACAATAATCAAACTGAAAGAAGTCTACGAGTTCTTGGAGAGTATTACGGACAAATGCGAAGACGTAGTTCAAGAGATCCGTAACATTGTCGTAGAATACTCCTAATCAAAGGTTGTTTGATGTCTCTCGAAGTTGTGATTCTAGTTGTGGCCGTGGCGTTAGTTTTTGACTTCATGAATGGATTTCATGACGCAGCCAATTCGATCGCTACAGTCGTTTCAACACGAGTCCTGCCTCCTAAGGCCGCAGTCCTGTGGGCTGCTTTCTTCAATTTCGTAGCTGCGTTTGGGTTTGGAGTTGCGGTCGCGTCAACGATGGGACAGGGAATCATATCTACGAGTATCGTTACGGAGTGGTTGATTCTATCCACCCTTATCGGCGCTATTGCATGGGATGTGATTACCTGGTGGCTAGGTCTGCCAACCAGCTCTTCACACGCGCTCGTGGGCGGGCTCGTTGGTACTGCGCTTGTTGCCGGCGGATGGGCAGTCATCCAAATGCAGAGCCTACTGCTCATTGTACTATTCATCGTTCTATCCCCATTGATGGGTTTGCTTGTGGCTTTTGGTCTGATTTTGGTTACCTCTAGAGTTGCTCGAAAGTTCCAACGCCCGATGACGAATCGTGCGTTTCGTCGACTCCAGCTGGTATCAGCAGCCTTGTACAGTTTGGGTCATGGGAGTAATGATGCTCAGAAGACAATGGGCATAATCGCCGTTCTCCTCTTCACTGAGGGTATGTTGGGACCGGTATTCTTCGTACCTTTCTACGTTATCTTGATGGCTCACGCGGCAATCGCGCTCGGTACGTACCTGGGCGGTTGGAGGATAGTGCGCACAATGGGAATGAGGATTACGAAGCTGACTCCATTTGGAGGATTCAATGCGGAAACAGCTGCTGCTTCAACCCTCTTTCTTACCGCTCATTTCGGCATACCTGTCAGCACCACGCACACTATTGCTGGCGCGATAATTGGGGTGGGCGCCACGCGTCGACTATCGGCGGTGCGTTGGGGTGTCGCACGTAGAATCGTTT
The DNA here is from genome assembly GCA_003152955.1 of Candidatus Bathyarchaeota archaeon. Next base: position 4,776 of record PMBQ01000436.1, on the reverse strand, counting down.
GGGCTTGGGCATTGACGATCCCTGTCTCAGCGGCTATCTCGGCGACGATCTATGTTCTATTGAGATCCATGTTCCATCTTGTCTAGCGCGTGAAGTCATTGAATAATGGAGAGGGCGGCTCTCGCGTCCGATCGTTTGAAGTTCTAAGAGAGCAACAGACAGCGATCTCTCGAGTAGAGAGCGTGGTATGAGACCCGCGGATGTTTTCGATGGATGATCAGTGTTCTCTGACAGAGTTCTATGGTGGCACTAATTTCGGGTAAATGGGGTTGAGTTTGATTCCGACTAGCATGCTCGTCGGCATTGCGATTCCTTGAAAGAGGCAGTGTCCATGAGCCTTGAGCAGTTCCATGAACAGGTCGGGTCGTGGTCCATGCAACGTGTCTCTCGCTTCGTAGCAGCAGAGCGTTGACATGGGATAGGAGGATAATGTGTTTAGCCACCGTTCAAATTCGATTACAGAGTGGGACGGATAATCGTCCTCTTGAGATGATCCGCCCAAGAGGATGAATCGCATTCCTCTACACTCCTTCTCTTTGCTCGTTTTCACGAGGTCCTCGATATTTCGCAGCGCTACCTTCGTGCTTGGCCGCGTCTCTTCCATGCAGAAATCTTGGATTGCAAAGTATCTGAGGTAGCCGTTGTTTTCTAATGAGGCCACTTGGATTCCTGCTTGGTCGAGGAGTTGTTCATATCGTACGCGGGACGGGCCTACGAAACAGGTGGATTCTTGCCGATTGATGCCCTCTTCAATGTACGCGGAGAAATATTCCGCAGCCACAACAAGGTTGTCATAGATCAGGATGGCGTGATCTCCTCGATCTAGGTTTGCCGCGTAGGAGAGAGCTTGTGGGAGTCTCTCCACGAAGGCTACACGTTCCTCGTGCGGCGCGGAGTTTTGATCGATTCTATGTCTCTGATGGAAGTCGCCATCGGTTCGTCGATTTCTATAATGACCATCTGGATTGTGGGTCATATTCCAGACCGATACGATAGTGTATCATATTAGGTATATTAGCGTTTTACAGAATCTGTTGACGACGAACCTTTGTTTACCGCAAATCGGTTTTTTGATTCATGCGAACCAATGCATGCAATCTGTGTGCGGGGACGGCCGTGTTAGGTTCCGACAACGAGGCTACGGCTCTTGATATTGCCACATATCAGCAGATTCGACGACCAGACTGCTCGTATCCGCTGTCTCATTAGTTCTGCTTCAATGCCAAAGTGTTGCTATTCCGCGTACCCAATTATCTTGACTCACGTTTCTGACCGAGAGATCATTGTGTTACATTGTGACAATGCGTCCGATTTCGCAGTAGAGTTTTTCTGCGTTGAGCATCCGCAAGCGTACCCATAGGCGGCCTAGTGTTGGACGTGCTTGATGCTGCAAAGCGTGCAAGATCTGCATCTCGGAACATGGTTGGTGTCAGTGGTGAAACTAGGAACAAAGCGTTACTCGCAATCGCAGATGAGATAGACAAGCAGAAGGAACGAATCAAAGAAGTGAACTCAGAAGATACCGAACAAGCCTCGAAGACGAATCTTGCAACGCCTTTGATAAAGAGGCTCAACCTTAACGACTCAAAGATCGCTGATTTGACAAAAGGCCTCAGGGATCTGGCTAAGCTCGAAGACCCTATTGGAAAAACTCTGCTTTCCAAGCAGCTCGACGAAGGGCTTGAACTTTACAAAGTAACTTGTCCTATCGGAGTCATCGGAGCTGTTTTCGAATCCAGACCAGACGCACTGGTGCAAATCGCAACTCTGTGTCTGAAATCAGGCAACGCCATTATCCTCAAAGGCGGAAGCGAAGCCGCAAGAACCAACGAGTTCCTCGCAGGACTGATTAGAAACTCGATCAGAAAGTTCGATGGAATTCCCGAAGATATGGTTCAGCTACTGGAAACAAGAGAGGACCTCGCGAGACTATTGGAGCTTGACGAGTACGTTGATCTGCTTATTCCCCGCGGNNGTTCAAGTGAACTGGTCAGGTTCATCAAGAAGAACACCACGATCCCTGTCCTCGGCCATGCTGAGGGCATCTGCCATGAGTATGTTGATGCAGACGCAGCTCTGGACATGGCAGTTGAGATATGTTATGATGCGAAGACCCAGTACCCTGCTGTATGCAACGCACTGAACACGCTCCTGGTTCACCAAGACGTTGCAGACGCCTTCCTTTCAAAAATGGGCAAAAGGTACCAGGAAGCCCATGTGGAGTTGAGGGGAGACGAGAAGACTAGAAAGATACTGCTGTACGCGAAGGAAGCAGTAGAGGAAGACTGGTCAACGGAGCACCTTGACCTAATACTCAACGTGAAGGTCGTGGACTCACTTCAGCAAGCTATCGACCACATTAACCGATACAGTTCACACCATACAGACGGAATAGTGACAGAGAGCGAGGAGAGGGGAAGGAAATTCTTGAGAGACGTTGACTCAGCAGTAGTTCTGCAAAATGCGTCTACGCGATTCAGTGATGGTTACAGATTCGGTTTCGGAGCTGAGGTTGGGATCAGTACCAACAAGATCCATGCCAGAGGGCCCGTGGGCCTAGACGGACTTGTAACCTACAAGTACATGATCGTGGGCGCGGGGCACGTCGTATCTTCCTACGTGGGAAAGAGCGCGAAGGCCTTCAATCACAGAAATCTAGAGAAGCACTGGGATCCATGACGTAGCTGGCGGTTATTTTTGAAGAGAAATTTTGAAAACGTCAAGAAAATCGTGATCAAGGTCGGGACGTCGGTAGTCACGAAATCCGACGGCACTCTTGACAGTAGGTGTATGCAGGATGTGGCTAGACAGTGCTGCGAGATAATGGAACAGGGTAGAATGGTGACTGTTGTAACCTCGGGAGCGATTGGTTCAGGAGTGAAAGAGCTGGGGCTGAAAGAGCTACCTAAGGACATACCCACAAGGCAAGGCGCTGCAGCCGTTGGTCAAGGTATACTCATGGAGGAGTGGCGGAAGTCATTCAGGAAGTGTGGGTCACGGGTGGCGCAGATTCTAGTAACATACGAAGCGTTCTCAAATCGAAGGACCTACCTCAACCTGAGGAACTCGATGGCGATTCTGACGAAGAGCGGTACCGTTCCAATCATAAATGAGAATGACCCCATTTCGGTTCATGAGATTGAAGCCACGTTCGGTGACAACGACAAGCTCTCGGCTCTAGTTGCAGCCAACACGGACGCTGATTTGCTTGTTATTTTGACCGATGTGAATGGACTCTATGACAAGAATCCGAGGCACAAGGACGCTAGGCTGATTCGTGCNNGTGACCTCGAAAATTGATAGAATCGCGGGTGGAGCTAGCTCTTGGAGAACCAAAGGGGGCATGAGGACGAAGATCGAGGCCGCTAAGATAGCCACCAAGTCCAACTGCGCCATGATAATTGCCAGCGCACGCGAAGAAGATGTGCTCACGAGACTTCTCAGCGGAGAAGAAATTGGAACATTCTTCAGACCTCGAAAAGCTGGGTACACGAATAGAGAAAGGTGGATAAGATTCTCAAAGAGTCACGGAACCATATCTGTTGATGGGAAAGCTAAGGATGCACTTCTCGCAGGAGCGAGCCTCTTGCCATCCGGAATTCTCAGCGTTGGTGGGGAGTTCGAATCCGGCTGCGGAGTTTCATTGGTGCACGCGAAGCGAGAAATCGCGAAGGGTATCGTGGAATATTCATCGGAAGAGTTGAACCAGATCAAGGGAAGAAAATCAGATCAGATAGAGACAATTCTTGGATACACTAGCTCTGACAACGCTGTGAAAAGAGAGAATATGGCATTCCCATGATAGCGCTTGAGACTCTTCATCCTCTGTCACGTTGAATCTATCTCCATACGCGTGCATTTGGCTGGCTGACCTATCATGCATAACGCTTAAAGGCACTCGTTCAGACGACCGCGTTTTTGGGATCGTAATGTTCTGTTCTCGATGTGGATCTCCAATCCCCGCCGAACAATCCGAATGCGCTAAATGCGGAACATCAAGTCAGGCCGTGAATCCAAATGAGATTATCACAGAGCAATCAAACGTAGAAAGTAAACCGCAAGTTAAATCCAACATTCCATTGGCCGATGGAGAGAGGATTCTGTGGCATAGAGACTTGACACACGGAGTAATCCACAAAGAGGTCACATTCGAAGACGCGGTTACTAACAAGCGCTGCCTGAAATACGATGTTCCCAACAAACGGGTCGTAGCTCAGGTCGGGATAGAAAACATGCCCGAGGTAGTGGTAATGAACGTGCACAGAGTCAACGACTCGCTCGGTGGAGGAATCTTCCTGACGCCGCGAATGCTGGGTCTACCAGGATTGCCTCTAGGAATTTATGGAGGCCCCAGACGAGGAAACCTGAAGATCTTCGGAGATGTTTCTCTGATGGTGAAAGGAAATATCGTAATGACATTCGAAAACATCAAAGACCCACAAGGACTGAGACAGCTAATTCAGGCATTAAAACGAGCCCATGCTGGACCAATGGGAAGAGCGTGGGCCGCCCAGAGAATGGGAGGACCGTTTCGGAGATTTGGCGAACGGGCCGGGTCACCGGACGCCGTATGATGGGAACGCGGGCTCTGTTAACTTGACAGGTGGTTCNNCGTCAAGTACATAGCCCAGAGCTAGTACGGCTCCGAATAGCATATGGAATCGGGCGGTTCCTCGAACTGCACGACTGAGCGATTTTCCTTCTATGCCTGAGGCGACAAACTTGATTAGACAATATGCTTGCGGGCCCGTGAGAATCGTAAGCAGAGCCAACAGG
>PMBQ01000315.1 GCA_003152955.1 Candidatus Bathyarchaeota archaeon | reverse complement strand
CCCGCCAAAGTCTCGCAGATTCGTACCAGCATACTCCAGCTCCAATGGCTCCAAAAACAATTGCTGCTGGGTCGAGAGTTCCCATTTGCACGATTCTCTCCACAGCATAAACGGCGACAGCGGTTGTCAGGAATATCGCGTAGAAAAGGTACCTCGGCAAGATTAGGCGGCCGATCTTGAAGAACATTCTAAGGGTTCCGACCTGAACCTGCTCCTTCAGGGAGTATTGCCCGATTTCATCCTTCTCAATAACTCCGAGCTCACGCAGCTTCTCAAGATGATACAGAGCGGTGCTTGGGCTCGACATGGAGAGGGCTCTTTGCGTTTCGCGAACACCCACAGGTTTCGTGTTTCGGAAAAGATACCAGTAGACTCGAAGCGTTGTGCCATGAATCTCGCTCTCTCGAGATAGCGCGGTATTGCTGGAATCCATATTGAATCCGGTACGGGACAGCATTCTCCGCTAGATATGAGTTGCCAGAATAAAACGAGCGTAGCCAGTAAAGCCAGGTCTTGAATCATTTTTCGTATGCGTATATTGGAATCGTGCTTACGTGACTTCCCTATTCATTCGCTTGTCAGCCTTTCACACACCCCTGGGAGGGCGTGGTACACCCAGGCACAGTTCGCAGAATCCTGACGCGAATTTGCTGGATTCAGGCGTTGATTCTGGGGGGTGGATCCACCCAACAGAGGGTAGTGCCCCCCTTTCATGAGTGGTGTGTCAGTCGGTCAGAGAAATGGCTCGAAAGTCGCATTGTTCTCGTCCTCTATGTGCCTACGCTTCCCTTCGATCGGTTGTTCCATTTCATAAGAGACATTCTCCGCTTGGTCTTCGCCGGCACATTACTGAACCTCGTGATCTGCAGAGACTTCGTAGGGAAGGCCGAAATCTAAGTGAACCACGATTGTCGTCTGATCGGAGTGTTTAGCGATCGGCGACGATATTACGTGCCTTCTCATAGCTAAACAACGTTTTTTAGTGTTACCGCGCAGATGCACGGACCTGCGGTGTGAAACGGATGCCAATTTGGGGATACTCGGTCAAGGAATTCGACCCAGACCGAGCTGTGAAGTGTTCAGGCAGAGAGATCAAGATTTCCCCAAAGGCGGCAACAGAAATTTGCAGGAAACTGCGCGGCATGAGGTTGGATGCGGCCAAGGAACTTCTTGAAGCTGTTCAGAAGAAGAAGCGTGCTATTGCTTTCAGACGCTACAAGAAAGAAGTGCCCCACAGGACCATGGATGAAGCATGGTACGCGGGCCGATATCCGGTGAAGGCGGCTAAGGCGTTTCTATTTCTACTAGAAGAGTTGGAGTCGAACGCGGAGTACAAGGGCTTGGATATTGACAGGTTGAGAATTGTTCATGCAGCCTCGCAAAGGGGAATGAAGACGCAGCGATATATTTCACGAGCCTTTGGGCGCGCAAGCCCATATCGGAATACGCTTGTTCATGTTGAGCTCATGGGTTACGAGGTAGCTGAGTAAATTGCCTATTCACAAATACTTCGTCAAGGAAAACGCTCGCAAGGCCGAGATCGACGAGTATCTGTCCCAAGACCTGAAGAGAGCTGGTTACAGCAGGGTTGAGATGACCAAAACGCCCCTTGGTACGAGGGTTGTCATTTACGCGGGCAAACCTGGACTTGTGATCGGACGACGTGGTCAAAGCATACGTGATCTAACGAAGATTCTTGAGGAACAGTTCGGAGTCGAGAACCCTCAGATTTCCGTCGCCACACTCGAGGCACCTGAACTAGATGCAAAGGTCGTTGCGTCCCAGATTGCGATGGCACTCCAAAGAGGTATTCATTTCAGGCGTGCCGCCTACTGGGCACTTCAAAGAACGACTGAAGCTGGCGCATTGGGCGTCGAAATCACAATTCGGGGCAAGCTTACCACAGACAGAGCTCGCTATGAGAAATATCGCTCGGGATATCTTCCGATGGTGGGCGAAACAATCTCAAGGCTGCTTAGGTCTGCAGTGGTGGATACTCAACTGAAACAGGGGCTCTTCGGCATAACCGTCAAGCTAATGCCTCCCAATGTTACCTTCCCTGACAAACCGGTGATCAGAGATCTGAGTGAGGCGCCTGCCGCACCGAAGCCTGTCGAAGTCACAACGGGACCAGCAGAAATTGAAAAAACCGAGGAGGTAGTCGAGGTTGCCGATACTGAGAAAACGTGAGATCAAGCAGTTACTGCCAGAAGAGCGAGACAAGAAACTGGCAGAGATGAGAACCGAACTCACCAAGCTCAGAACAAGCGTGAAATCGGGCGGCAACGTTGAGAACGTCGGGAGAATTCGCGAACTCAAACGAACTATTGCACGTATCCTAACCAACATGAATGAAAATGTTACAACGGAGACTGCGAGACAATGACACAAATTACGCCTCAGAACATCCTCCGCCACGAGCTGATCGGTTTGGATGTTAGAGTTGCCAGCGCAAAGAACCCAAACATACGCGCTGCAAAGGGAAAGATAATCGACGAGACCCGTAACATGCTGACCATCGCTGACAAGGGAAGGGAACGCTTGATCCCGAAGAATGTCGCGATTTTCAGATTCGAACTTCAGGACGGCACAGTCGTAGATGTTGACGGAGCAAGACTAGTTGCTCGTCCAGAAAACCGTTTGAAAACAAAGGTGAAGCATTGGTAATGTCAGATATAGGCGTAGGCGCAAAGGCGCCAAAAAAGAGTTGCGACGACAGCAACTGCCCATTCCACGGAAGTCTTTCAGTCAGAAGGAAGTTTCTGGATGGAAAGGTCGTGAGCGTGAAGATGACTAAGACTGTGACGGTCGAAAGAGACTATCAACAGTATGTTCCCAAATACACACGGTACGAAAAGCGTCGCAGCAGAATCATGGCTCACAATCCTCCGTGCCTCGAAATTCATGAGGGTGACAAAGTTCGAATAGCCGAATGTAGACCTATCAGCAAAGAAGTCGCATTCGTGGTCGTAGAGAAACTGGCAGCTCCTACCTGAGTCAACTCGCCGAAGTCTCAACATAACCTTAATTTGTTGCAGGAACCTTGTGCAGCGCCTTACGTGAGAGAAAATGCCAGCCCCTAAGACTCGTGCAGTCAGCGCCAAAGGTATGATAGAGTACAGGCCGCACATCTCGCGGGGACTTCCAAATGGGAGCCGCATTGCGTGCGCTGATAACACTGGGGCCAAGGAACTGAAGATCATTCAGGTTTTCGGTTATCACAGTCGTCTCAGACGGGTGCCCTCCGCGTGTGTTGGGGACATGATCATGATATCGGTTTCAAAGGGTTCCCCAGATCTGCGTCGCCAGATGTTCCCTGCTGTAGTAGTCCGCCAGGTAAAACTGTTCAAGCGACCCGACGGAACCAGGCTTTCTTTCCATGACAATGCCGCAGTCATCATGACACCCGAAGGAGAACTGAAGGGCACTGAGATTCGTGGACCGGTAGCAAAGGAAGCTGCGGAACGTTGGCCCAGGGTAGCCAATCTTGCTAACATAATTATTTGAAAGTGAACCCGATGTCGCTCAGTGTTACAAAACCCTCAAAGCAGCGGAAATTGCTCTACACGAGCCCGGCTCATAGGATTAGGAAACTTCTGACTGCTCCACTTTCTAAGGATCTGCGTAAGAGCCATGGAAGGCGTTCCTATCCAGTTCGTAAAGGAGACACTGTCAAGATCCAACGCGGAGACTTTGCTGGAGTAGAAGGCAAGATAACCAAGGTGGACACCCACAGACAACGTGTTTTCGTCGAAGGGGTTCAGAGAGAGAAAGTGGCGGGCACCTCGACAACAGTATCAGTCCCCAGCTCGAAAGTGCTTATCACGAAACTGAACCTTGATGACAAGTGGCGTTCAGAATCAGTGAAACTATCGACAACCCCGCGTTCTACCGAAGAGGGGACTTGACCATGGCAAACAAAGGTGGTTTAGGCCACCTTAAACGATTACCGGCCCCCTGGTTCTGGCCCATTCATCGAAAAGAACGGAAATGGGCCCCCAAACCGAGCCCCGGTGCACACGGCACATCCCTCTGCCTGCCCTTGGAATTAGTCCTGCGCGAAGGCTTGGGTAAAGCAAAGACACGCCGAGAGGTAGCTGTGATCCTCTCGGGTGGGAAGATTAAGGTGGACGGCCGAGCACGGCAAGACAAGAACTTGCCCGTCGGCATAATGGACATAGTCGAGCTCGTTGATGCCAACGCATCATACAGAGTCTTACCTGTGGTGGGACAGGGCCTTTCCCCAATTCCTGTACCAAAGGACGAAGCGAAGTTCAAACTGTGCAAGATTCTGCGGAAGAGCACGACGGCGAAGGGTCTAGTGCAATTTGGAATGCATGATGGACGAAACATTACATTGCCACCGACAGACGCTGAAGCGTCCGGTTACTCGACCAATGACACGCTGAAGCTCGGTTTTCCGGCACAACGTGTACTTGGCCACATGAAGTTTGAGAAAGGTAACTTTGCCTTGGTAACGGCAGGACGCAACTTAGGCCGGACAGGTAAGATTATCGAAGTTCATATTGGCACGGCGACCAGACCCGCAACGGTAACTATCGAAGACTCCGCCGGCAGCAAGTTCGATACAATGGTCGAGTATACATTCGTTGTCGGAACAGACAAACCAAGCATCAAACTGGAGGCGGCATGAGACAGTTGCAAGCGGAAACAGAAACAGAAACCGTGAAAGAGAATCCTATGCGAACGATCAAACTCGCAAAGGTCACCGTTCACATTAACGTTGGAAAATCAGGCGAAATGCTCGAAAAAGCAAGGAAAGTCTTAGAGGACATTACTGGACAGAAGCCTTGCACAAAACAGGCGAAACAAACTATCAAGGATTTCGGAATCCGAGAAGGAGAGCCGATCGCCTGCCTCACTACCTTGAGAGGAGAGAGTGCAGCGACTTTCTTGAAACGTGGATTCGAAGCAGTTTCAAACTCGCTGAAAGCATCAAGCTTCGACAGGAACGGCAACTTTGCATTCGGAATCAAAGAGCACATTGAGATTCCGGGAACCAAGTATGTCCCAGAGCTGGGAATATTCGGAATGGACGTGATGGGGGCACTCGAACGCCCGGGGTACAGAACCAAGCGAAGAAGAATCCGCCCAGCACCACTAGGCAAGTCGCACAGAATAACAAAGGAAGAAGCCACGAAATTCATCTCAGAAAAATTCGGAGTTCAGATACGGGAGGCCTAAAGAATTGGCGAAGCTGAAACCAAAGAAAGTTAGAAAGTATGGCAAAGGAAGCAGGCCGTGCAGAAGATGCGGCCAATATGGCCCGATCATCAGAAAATACGATCTATATCTATGCCGCCAGTGTTTTCGTGAATTGGCACCAAGTCTGGGTTTCAAAAAGTACATGTAGAGTGTGAACCTTGGTCCTCGTTGAATTAGCTCAGCAAACAATGCCCGTACCGGAAGGCGTACAACTTGTCATCGATGGAAGGAAGATAAAGGCCACTGGCCCGAAGGGTACGCTTGAGGAAGATTTCTCTCACATGCCCGTACACTTCTCCCTCGAAGGAGGCTCTTTCCGAGTCTACTCCTCATGGGCTCGAAAACGTGAGGTCGCACTTGTCGGCACAGCCTTGGCTCATGTCCGAAACATGGTTCGTGGAGTCACGTCCGGATATACATACAAACTGAAGCTCGTCTACGCACATTTTCCGATAACTGTCAAAGTCCAGGATAAGGAGAAAAGACTCCTTATCGAANNAAAACTTCACAGGAGAAAAGACTCCGAGAATCATCAGAATTGTCGGAACGGCCAAAGTGAAGGTGGTGAGTGATGAACTCCACGTCCAGGGAACTAGCCTCAGAGACGTGAGTCAAACCGCAGCGAACATTCAAACTGGAACAAAGATAAAGGAAAAGGACCAACGAGTCTTTCTAGACGGCATATACATCTTCGAAAAATCACAAGGAATGTAAAATGACAGCAACATCATATCCAAGACCACGCTTCGTCCGCGAAGAAAGCTGGAGATACAAACGCGTCAAATCCGCTTGGCGAAGTCCACGCGGCAAAACTAGTCGAGTGAGGCGAAGCAAGAACGGATGGCCTGCTGTCGTCAAGATCGGCTATTCAAGACCTAGAGCCACAAGGGGGCTCCACCCTTCCGGTCTCAGAGAGGTTATCATCTGGCGACCAAGTGATCTGGAAAACGTGGATCCCGGCAAACAAGTAGCCAGGATCGCTCACACCGTGGGCGAAAAGAAACGCGTGCTCATACTTGAAGAGGCCAAGA
>PMBQ01000427.1 GCA_003152955.1 Candidatus Bathyarchaeota archaeon | reverse complement strand
TCCACCAAAGGTCCAAAATGTTTAGTGCAAGTCACATCTATCTGATTCGCGAGGGCGCATGCATAAGGTCTTCAACGACATATGGAAGATTTATCCCAAAAACAGTCTCAAGAACCGCACTTGGCACTGGTGGTGGTGGATCCATTTTCTCGAAAACCCAGATAGACCCGAATTCCCAAAGCAGCTCATGATCCTTTGGGGCACCAGAAACTGCAGAAATGTTCGCGTGAACAATTTTTCATGGGCACCCAGAATCCCAATGGAGATTCATGAAAATCGCGCCGCTTTCGAATCCATTGTCGCGTCCTGGTACTATGACGGAAACAAGATGCATGACCCTTTCATCCTCGACCACGGCAAGACGGAAACCGTATGGGATGATCACTCTGGACGAATCAAAATGGAAGGCGATGAAGGGGTCTATTCATTCGGTGGTAGCTCCGCAGATTTCTGGATGAACATAAACAGCGAGAAAGTCGGAATCGAACTGTCGATGCAGCGATGGAAGGACCCGATGGCAGAACTGATATCGACAGGAAAGAATTACTTCAGAAGCATGGGGTACTCCATGCTGAAATACAGGGGACTCACGTCTTCGGGAAAGATCCGAGTAGGCGATGCCGAGACTTCCGTAAAGGGCAGGTCCTATTTCCAGAAAGTTCGGATATCCTCGATAACGCCCTGCTGGTACTGGGGTACAGTACAGTGGGATAATGGTGCTTACTTGCAGTACTTCCTGCCGCATGTCGGAATACCGATGCTCAGGCACTCGCTATCACACGAGAGCCTGATGGACTGGGGGGAAAAGTCGGTTTCAAAGACCCTCAACTTTTTCGACCCTGAGGAGGGACGGGAATATCTCATGGACGATGTTAGAATTACCAAACGTTACGACAACGACTTACCCATATTCACTGTGAAGGCATCATCCAAGGAAAGCGAGCTCAGCATTGAGATGGCAACCTATGCAAGGTGCTGCTGGAACATATCGCAACCCCTCATGGGACCGATTTGGCAGGGAATATTCTACAACGAGTATCCTGCAAGGGTCACGGATTTCAAGTTCAAGAGTGGCAACCGCAGGATAAGCAACGACGATTTTGGCAANNGTGGTGTGTGCGCATCAGCAAACCACACAACACGCGACAACGAATGACAAGTCACAATCCTACGAATCGTCGTTAGCGTGCGTGCGGGCACCATTGACACCACACACAACGACGGTTCAAATCACGCTGTTCGCACCATGATACCCACACACACAATAAACCGACCAGAACTACGGTTCAAATTCAGGTGCTCGCACCGCTATACCACACACACAAACGCCTGAACCGACGGTTCAATTTCCAGTGCTCGCACGCTCCAATTCGTGTGGACTTTGGCAAACCGTATAGAGACATATATTCTAGTTTCTAGACTATTTATTCTCGTGCGCCTGCTTGGAAGCCAGAAAGGTCCAGAGAGTTGGATATTCTACCTTAACCGTCTCTCTGCCCAGAGGCTGGGTTCAGGAGGTGAAACTGAATGCCGGCGACATCGTTTCACTCAAGCGCGAAGACGACGACTCATTGAAACTCATACCCGGGACAGAGCACAAACGGGAGGAAGTCAGGAATTGCGTAATCAACTCGGACCTGTGTAATTCACCCAACCTTCTTACTCGAGTAATAAAAGCGAACTACATCCTCGGCCATGACACGATCCAAGTTGTCGCTAGAGACAAGCTGGAGAAAGTTCACCTCGAAGAGATCCGGGAAACAACACAGCATTTGAACGGTATCAGTATTGTCGAACAGACTCTCAAGCAAGTAGTCCTGCAAAGCTTCGTCGACCCTACGAGATTTCCAATCAATGGACTACTGCGCAGGCTGCACATCATAGTCTCGTCAATGGTGGATGCTTCGATCAAGGCCCTGTTGGTAGCGAGGCCTGAACTCGCGGTGGAAGTTATTCACATGGAGGAAGAGTCGGACAAAATCTACTGGCTCATAGTGAGACAACTACTACTTGCAGTACGCGATCGAAGCACGGCCTCCAAGATCGGCATTGAATCTCCACTTCACATTCTGGGCAACAGAGTGGTCGCCAAGACTCTGGAAGAGATGGCGGACTCCGCGAAGAACATAGCAAACGAAATCTTGGCAATGGAAGATATGGAAATAACTAGTGAGAATATTCTGAAGGATATCTCCAAGTTTGCAGGTCAGGTTAACCAAATTTCCAAGCAAAGCATCGAGGCACTGTTCGCCGGCGAGATTAGACGCGCTAATGAAGCGGTGGAAATGGTTCTTAGCGCAGAGAACGATGAGCGAAGGTTGACCGAGAAGATCTTGTCACATGTGAAAGATGTGAGTCGTGCAACGAGTCTCCGAATCATAATTCGGAACCTCGGTCAGATCGCCAAATATTGTAAAATAATTGGCGAAATTACGATCAATCGTGTCATGGAGAATCCCTCAGAAATCTGCGGGTACCTCTCAGATAGCGAGCCCAGACCAACGTAGGCGGTTAGTAGGAAATTTCGCCGCGGCTGACCTCACTATCATGACAATTGTTGAACTTGAGAAAATTGTTATGACCAACCTAGGGATAATCTAAACAATCTTCTAAGACGTCGTTCTGGTGTTTTGCTTGTCTCTGGTACTAGTGGTGCGGGGCAACGGAATCTGAACCATGAGTTTTTGGTGTGTCTGCTCTCGCTACGAGCGCCAGGACGACTCTGACTTTATCCCATACGCACGGCAAGTGTCAGCTCATGTCGTTAGATCCTTTCCTGCAGCCCCATTCGGCATTCTTTGGATCATCCACGATCTTATACCAGAAGGTGTAATCTCCATGCTTGCCGAGGTCGTTATGGCCATGTTCGACTTCCACAAGCCACGCGCTCCCTGTTTTCTTGCTTAACGGATGAGGGTGTGGAGTGATGGCTTGAGGACACTGATGGCCCATTTTCATAAGCGCATAGAAAACTGCATCATCTTTCTCCAAGAGAGACCACAATCATAACTGCGTCTAAGCGCTTACTATTTCGCATCTATCTCAGCAATAAACGAAGGCTTAGGCCCTGACGTTGTCGACATTAGATCTTGTGTGCGCACCGCTAGACCGAACACATGCGCAAACAACCGAACAAAACTCAACCCAACAAAATACACCGCAACAAAAGAGTCGTTATCCGAGCGTAGCGAGCATTCGGTTGAAAGTGTGTGTGGTATCACTGGTGCGCACACACACTTCCAACGACGAACGACGACGGTTCAAATTCCACCGGTCGAACCACTAGTACCACACACAACCATTGATGGAGTACAATTCTACCGTCCGCACCGAGAGATACACTGACAAGAAATCGATTTGTTAGGGGCGATCCAGAATCTGCTGACTGCGCTTTTGCCTTACTCTTCTTGGATTTCAGAGATACGGTTATTGGTTTAGACTACAGAATGACTAAGGATCAAAGCGGGAAAATGAAATGAGAAGAATAACACCATGTCTTTGGTTTGACAATGAAGCAGAACAAGCGGCAAAATTCTATGTCTCGGTCTTTCCAAGCTCAAAGATAAAGCATGTTGAAAGATACAGTGTTGATACTCCGTCAAACAAGCCGATAGGAAGCGTGATGACAGTCACCTTTCAATTGGATGGCAACAAATTCATGGCTTTGAACGGAGGCCCCTATTTCACATTCAACGAAGCCGTATCGTTAATGATCCCCTGTGAAAACCAGAAAGAGATCAACTATTACTACAAGAAACTCTCCGCAGATCCCAAGGCTGAGATGTGCGGCTGGCTGAAAGACAAGTTTGGATTGTCATGGCAGCTCATTCCAAAAGAGTTTGACAAGATCATGAGATCCACGGGCTCAGAAAAAAAGAAGCGGGCGATGAAGGCTCTTTTGAAGATGAAGAGAATTGATGTTAAGAAATTGAGGATCGCGGCTGCTGGAAAATGAAGCCAAGAGAATCAAAAGTACTTGCTACTAAAGTAGGAAGTACTTTTAGTGATGAAGAAGTCTTTGCAGAAGGCACTAAATGGAGCCAAAGAACCTTCTTCTACAAAAATGCTACTGAGAGCATAAGGGCTGGAAGGCCGCTGGCCGCGAGCATCTACTACCACAGGAACGGCAGGGGCATGGTTAGCGTCTTTTCGAACTTCTGGAGCGGTCGTGCTCGGGTGGTGCTGGTTGACGAAGCGGGAAATTTGAGCTTTGCAAAGAGTAAGGTAAAGTCAACGGATTCCATAAAAGTTGAAAATGTCGTAGACAAGGGCAAAAGGCTTGCAGATGCGTCTGAAGTGCTTGCAAACACTGATTTCATAGAAGCTAATCGCGGAGAACTTATTGTATTCGGCTCCAAAAATGCAACATCATTGACTGGAGGGAAAGAGATTGAAAAAGGATATTATTTGGTTGACGGTTCAAAAATAGGGCAAACTAAAAGTCCTGCAGAAAGGCTTGCCGAACAACTAACAGAAAAAAGAAAAGAAGTTGCTGAGTTAGAAAGGAAACTAGAAGAAGCAATAAGAGCCGAAAAGGGCAAAAAATAATGGATGGACAACAAAGGCATTTGTGATTTGTAGAAGCATTAATGAGAATGCAAAGAAGGAATCAAAACACAAACCACGCAGAACGGTATCAGCAGTGCGAGCATCGTAGTTTGACCTTTAGGTTGGTCGTTGATGTGTGTGTGGTATCACTGGTGCGGGCACCTGAAATTGAACCGTCGTCGCGCAACATTAGAACCACACACCGCTCAATCCCAAATCTCACACTTTTCCTTAAGACAACGACCAATACGACAATCAGAACGGCAGCTGTTCTCCAAATCCAATTTTCCGAAGAGTCTGACGACTTCGCGTGAAATGCTTGGGCTCCATTGAAACTTTCCGCGATGTGAGCAGTACGAATCGAGAACAACCTCTTTCATGTCCACATCGAAAATAGCCGGATACAGTCGACAACCCTCAGGCCGATAATTGTAGATCGTACATCGCTGACCATTGTGAAAGACGCATCTCCCCGACAGATTCTTGAGCTGCCGATTCCCATTCTCCTTCACAATGAAGAAATCCTCTAAGAAACCAAGGCCCCCTATCCGGAAGATATCTGAACTGCTCAGCAGCATCTCCGTATTCAAACAGCACTTGATGCATCCGTACTGCAGGCAAATATCCCTCACGTTGTTCATCACCTAGCCTCCCAAAACAGTTCTAAACTCGACGGTAACGCGAAACTGCCGCCTTACTAAACTACACGCCCTAGATGAAGCCAGCGAAGAAGACTCCGACAGTGAAGCGACTTCCTTTCACATATGTAAGTAGATTGGACCGTTGATTTCTTGATAAGTTTTCGTCAATGGTGGAGGCAAGCAAATACGAACCGTTGATTTGGTGGTAGGTGCGCACCATTAGACACACTCCCAAAAAAATAGTGACGGTTCGTTGTTGTGGTTTTATTGCTGAGTGGTCAGTCCGGTTGTTGTGAGTTCCGTATCAAAGAAGCTGAGTTTGTAGGGTGAGTTTGTATTAACGGCATTTCTTCTCTAAACCTAGCCTGAGCGGAGAGCTTACATATGTGTACGTACACATATGCACATAGGTATAGACTCATGCAATATACACGGCACTATGAAATTGCACTTGCGGGGGCCGTTATGGTACTTGTTGGCTTTATTCTGCTCCTCTATTTGACTGGAGGTATTGCGATTGTCAGCATTCTACCAGCCTTCCTGATTGGCGTTGGACTCATATTCACTGCACTAGGGTTCGTTAGACTTGGCCAGCATGATCCAGTTGGGAAAATGTATCTTGCGTATGGTGTTTTGGCCGTCGCGATAGGTGTGATTTGGCTTTCCTGGGCGATTCAATTAGTTGTAGCGGAATTTGCATTGGCCGGAGTACTGATCTTGTTCGGCGGTGTCTTTCTCTTGTACTCTACTGCGACTAACATTCCATTCCTAGGCCGAAGACGAACGACAACAACAGAGACAACAACCACAACAACTCAAAGGGACCAGCCAAGAGTCTGCAGCAGTTGTGGAGCCAACCTGGATCCACAGGAGCGGTTCTGCGGCAAGTGCGGTGCGACCACCGCAATTTGAACCGTCAATTTCCGTGCGTGTGGTACTAGTGCGAGCAATGGAAATTGAACCGTAAGTTCAAGCAATTGTGTGTGCGCACCACGAGTACCACACACAGACATTGAACGTCTAACGTAACCCCTTTTCCATCTGACTTGCAACTGAGTCTATGATTCTCTTTGGGAACCATCCACCATCTTTAGTGGTGTGTTCTTTCGCGTGGACTTCCATCCACATAGCCTTGTTCACCTCCCTCGGCTTTGTGGGGTGCGACAGTTTAGAGTGAACCAAACGCAACAGATTGTAAACTACGTACTGCCGAAGAGACATTCCATGCCCCGCCCGAAAAAGATGAATCTTTTCGCCATAACAATAGATTTTTCTATGCGATAGGGCGTATTCCATTATGGTGTTATCTGTTTGAAAACATGTAGATATTGCAGTAAACAGAATGTAGACAATAATAATTACTGCAACTGGTGTAGAACGGTGCTGAGTAATTTTCCTGACCAACCACAACGAGGACAGTGTTTGATATGCGGAACCCGAAACGCTGAAGCTGACGCACGCTTCTGCGGCTTGTGCAGTTCACCGCTAATCAGATACGGCTGATCTCTATCAAACCCATTTCCACTCTAACCTCCCCTTATCCTTCTATTTCCTCTGCTTTGGATTAGCAAATTTAAGCAAGTCTAACTCGATTTGCGGTAGTTCTTTCCAGAGAAATTGGCCGTTAGCCCTGTCGTGAAGTATTACTGGTGCGAGCATCGTAAATTGAACCTTCGTTAGTCGTCGTTAACGTAGTTTTGTGTGCGCGTGATCCATTAGGCTCTCTCCCAAGAAAGAAGCAGGCTGCCTAGGTTTCATCTCTCGAGAGTAGACCCCAAGCAAGGGGTACACGGAAAATGAGGTAGGGCTCAGCGCATTCTGTTCGCGAATTAGGTCTTGATAATAGCAGCCCAACGGCGATACGATACCTTTGGCAATATTCTGCCCCGCGGCTTGACCCATAACTTGCCTCGCTTGGTCATAAGGCACGTTAGCTGTACTTGAGGAATAATTCAGGTAAGCGAAGAAGATAGTCCCCTCAAAGGGCGAGACGAAGTTAACATCGTAAACCTGTGCGTACTTTGTCATCACCTCGAGGAACTTCTCATCAAGCGGGATCCAGAACGCATACATGTTTCTCGCCGAAATTTTAGCGTCCGTTGTAAATCCCACACCTTCGTTCATGACGCTTTTGTGCAGCCACATTTCATCAATGACTATTGGTTTATTGTATTGCCTTGATAGCTCGCCAATTTGCGTCAGAACGCCAAGGTAATTCCCGTAAACAGGATAGATGTGAACGTCTATCGCATCAATTGCTGAATTGTTGAGGGTGGTGTAGAGATAGCTTATCGGATCCCATGATCCAATTCCAACATCAATTTTCGTGGTGCCCTTATTCAGTCCAGCCAAGATTGATGAAATGTAGGAGCCCCATTCTTGAGGCGTGCTAACTTCTGGATAGTGAAGGAGGATTTGTAATGTGTCCGTCTCGGTTCCTATGTTGATGTAATCAGGATGAAGGTCATTGATAATTGTCTGGATCATCTCTCTGTCCTCAGTTACGTACGTACTGTACGGCAAGTTTGCATAACTGATAGAGCCGACTGAGATCCCGGGATAACCCACCAACAATGGAGTCTCCGATTCGATGTCTATCTTCATCCCTCGTTGTCGGACCTGCTCGACAACATTCTGGTAGAAGCTAAGGTATTGGTCGTAATTTGGAAAGCTTGGCGTGAGGATTGGATACGAGATATCGATAGTTACTCCTTGGACACCTAGTTTCTGAATGGCATCCAGGAATTTCATGACACTCTGCAATGCCTGTTGAGAGAGTAGCTTTGGGCCTAGGTTTGAATCGGCAGGGAGCAACTCGGTGGCATATATCACCTGGTGGGTTGCTACGGGTTGCTTTGAATCTAGGTTCTGACTAAAACCATTCAGGGTCTGATCCAATGTGGTGTACATCGACTGATAGGTTGAAGGTATACTCTCATCGTATGAAGCGACGTTAGCGCACGCCGTTCCCGACATCGCTATTGCAGTGGAGGCTATTGTGGTCGAGGCTATTGTAGTCAAGGACAAGGAACTCGGTATCCTAGAATTACCGCTATTCTGAGCTGACGACGAAAAGATGATGTACGCCCCGCCCACCCCAGCCAGTACCAAGCAGGCTACGATAACAAGAACCATAGCAACAGTGCTTACGGCAGCTCTTTCCTCAAGCATTTCCATTATCGTCTCTCTGCGCTCGCAGGGATTTCTCCCGAAAGAACCGCTTCTCCCAAAAAGCCTAGTGAATGAATCATCCATGCATAGAGAGTTGCAATGGCCACTCCTCGCAAAAGACCGTGACGCGTCAAGTGAATACTGTTGATAGTACTGCTAGTGCGTTTCAGCCAATTTTCGTGTTTGTGCGCGCACCAGCTATACCGCACGCACAAAAGAATTGATAGTTCAATGCCCCTCTCTGAGTTCTCATTACTCTCATTCTGTAATGATAACGCTTAAGTGGAGTCGTCGGCCCGTATGAAGTTTGGTAGGTTATGAATAGAGCAATCGTTGTCGTGGGTTTGATTGTGCTAATAGTCGGCGGCGTAATGATTTTCGGAAACTTCAACTCGTCCAAGAGCCCTTCGTGGGACTCGCTATTTCCTGGGGTAGCGCC
>PMBQ01000215.1 GCA_003152955.1 Candidatus Bathyarchaeota archaeon | reverse complement strand
AGATGCGAGTATCAATTCTGCAAAGGCAGTCAGATTCTCATGTCATTAATGATGCGTCAGAAATCCTCAGGCCCAACCAAACAGAGCAAACTTGTCGAGGGCCCCAACCTAGAACCTTACGTTCCGAGTAGGCTGTTGACGAAACTCGAGCTATGCAGGTACATTGTACGTCGCAGGGAAGACGCAGGCAAAATCGTGACCCAACCCACGATCAACTCGTTGAACAACCTAAGAAAGCGGCCCCAGCCCTGACCCTTCAACTCAAAGAATAGTGCTGCAGTCATGCAACTGTTCATGATTGAAATATGAAGGTTCGCGAACCTCTCCTGTCGGTACACGGTGAGGACAAGCATGATCTTTGCAGAGTGGGTTAAGGTTCTATGCCTGCCGAACGGACTCTTGTTCATCCAATCTTGGGGGCAACGAGATTCGCATGGTAATAGGCGAATGCCACCGCCGCCAGTCCAAACAGGACCTGCACGACAAGACAACGCAACACCACCTGTTTCTCAGTTGTGGGATGGTTATGCATGAACAAAGCCCACATGGCATTCCGCCTGCCACTATTCAGCAACCCATTCTGCAAGGTCTCACCAACTGTCCAGCGGAACCTATCTGAAGCTCGAAGAACAAAATTGATGACATACGGAAGTAGCGCTATGACTCCGACAACTTTGATGGATCCGGCTATGACGCTACTCGCCAACACAGCGCCGATCAGGAAGGTTCCCGTCCCACCCATGAATAACCTGGCCGGAAACCAATTCCACCTCAGAAAAGCCAGTAGCCCCCCACTCAATGCGAACAGCGCCACCGCCGATTCCAATGAGCCGTAGAAAAGAGCACAAACGCCCAGCGACAATGTGGATACGGCACCTAGACCCGCTTCGAGTCCATTGAAACCGGCATAGATGTTTACCCCATTCATCGCGAACGCGAAGACGAAGGGAACTAGGAACCAGAAGTACCATCCAAAATCTGCGGGCCCGACGGGAGTCAGGAAGACTAGAGTGGAACCCGCTTGGAATGCGACGACAGGCATACCCACAAGAAAAGTGATGATAACGAGTGTCGCTTTGCCTAGCTTGAATAGGTCATCTATGAAACCCGCGAGCAACGCCAGCGTGCCTGAAAGGAAGATTGCAAACAGTAGTCGGTAGTCTAGTCCGAGCATCGCGGAGAATGTCATGGCGGTCGCGAATCCAACAAAAACTCCGACTCCTCCCATTGTGGGAATCTCTGGGTTCCCGCGCTTGTGCATATCCCTTCCAGTAATCTCAGCTTTTCTTAGGGCGGCAATGAGCCAAGGGATTATGAGATAGGTCGCCATTAAGGCGATAACCAATAACACAACGCACTCCAATAGAAGAAGCGGTTCGGCGACCATTTTCCTCACAACTGCACAAGAATCAGAATCCTGCACTAATGAAACTTCGGTCCGTGCTGTACTACGTTTCTCGCACGAAGGGGCGAGAGAATGAATAGAAGAATCGTTGTTGGAGTTGTACTGCTGTTCGTAGCGGTTCTAGAGGATGGATTCCTTTGGGTAGACGGTGATTCCTTTCTTGGATATTCCGTATGGTCGTGGTTGACGGTCAATTTCGGATTCACGCATCTTCTGAACCTGAATGACTCTTTGGATGCTTGTGCCAATGTTGATGCTCTGCATTATGATTGTCCCGTGGGCGACGTATTCTTCCATCTGAATCTTCGGTCGAGNNACTCGTATACTGGAAGATTAAGTAGGAGAGAGGATCAATCACAACTCTCTTCGCATCTACCGTCGCAATCGCCCTTCTTACGGAATCCATTAACGCCATGAGCGAGAACTCTTTCTTGCCTATGGTTATGTTGCCCGCTGTCAATATGGTGGGCGCGTGCCTTATCGGCGAAGCGTCCACAAACGCAAGCTGCTTGTTCCTCTCAGCCTCAGCAAAATTAATCCCATACCGCGCCATCTCTCGATACAAGTGAATCTTCTTCTCCTCAAGGCTGACGTATACGCCGTTTTCGTTGAACTTCGAATAACCATTCGCCAAGAATAGGGAACATAACGTTGTCTTTCCAGCCCCCGGTTCACCAAGAACTAGGACTACTCTGCCGGTTGGAATCCCTCCGCCCAGAAGCTCATCGAATCCTGGAATGCCAGTTGGAGTATACCTCGGCGTAACCGTTTGACTGAAATCCGAAGTATCATTGTCATTTTTCGGAAGAATTTCTTCGCTCATCAAAGCACCAGCCGCACGAACACACGGGTAGAGTATCAGTGAAGTATAAGGGTCTGTCACTGGCTGGCCACAGGGCAGTGACGTAGCCAAAACTGAGGTCGTACGATGGATATCTGAGAACCCGTGAAAAACCTCAAAGCATCCGTATGATAGTCCGTGAGTATTTCCCACGCAGAGAGAGCAGATACGCATCTTCGAACCCATTGAAGCTGTGACGTCAAGTTCCAGCAACGGCGACCGCAAACAATCAAAAGAAATCTGTCGAATGCATTTGGTTCAGAGCGTCAGATTGAGACACTGGTGAATACCATGTTTTGCTGTGCCCAAGTTCTCACGTCTGCAAAACAAGCATCTTGTCCCAACCTCCAGAGCGTTCTTCAAGTCGCCTTGAATGCTTTCCAGGGCCGTTATGATTCCAGACGGGTAGAGCGCTCCGCACTTGACATCGGGCAAGAAGCTGACCCAACCCCATCAAATTCAGAGATACTGAGCCTCCCAACAAGAGTAGAGTTAGAAACATCAGTGTGCCTGCATAACAGCTGGCTCCCCTAGCTTATGGTGTTTTGTGAACACGAGAGGAGCGACAAACAATTTTGACCTGCTGGCAGTCTGGCGCACAAACATGAATGACGTCGACATGACCCGGCTCAATCCAGCAATCTCTTCAGCCTCAACACCTGAGATTTGCCACCATCACGAAGAAGACCCGCCGCCCACCGCAACGATCACACAGTCAGGAACCGCTTCGCTTAGAAATGGGGTCACTTTGACTTGCGTTTGGTGTTGCTGTAATTCTGTGAAACATAAGGCACGTAGCCTCAATGCTTTCAATCCANNAATCCAACGAACAGTGAAAAGTGGAAACGCCTGATCCGACGGTTCTAGCTATCCTCCGATGCACGCTTTTTCCATGTTGAAAATTCTCAAAGCAGAGTCAGTATTGCATGGCGGTTCTCTTGGCATGGTTTTATACATTCCACATGAACTTCACTCAGAACGGGTTAGCGGAGCAAATATCCTAGGAAGGTGGAGGTGTCCTTTTGAGGCTAGGCCGTTGCGCGAAGAATTCCAATATTCACAAGGCTGCAGTGACGGCAAGTCTGACGGCCATCCTGCTTCTCGGGATGCTCGTTCCCCTACTTGACGTCAGCATCTTGCCGGCTGTCAATGCGCCTCCCGCCCCGAACAGCGCCGCCCTCGCACCAACCAAATACTGGGGCCCATTTTTCACTACGTCTGGTGACGTGCAGATCGACGTGAACAGGACAGGGATTGCGGTTCGAGTTGAAATCCCCCGAGAATTCCTCGATGGAGTGATCACGCAAGAGAACGACACTCATTTCATTCAAAGCGACATTAGAAATGACTATTACTACTACAGCGTCGTCGACGAGTCCCGACATTGGAGTTATGGATGGAACGGAACCGACAGCGACGCACCATGCTACAAACCAAACTTCTCAATATACGACCCAACCGCTCCCTGGTGCGTTGAGATCTGGAATAACCTAAACGGCACATTCAAAACCTTCACCCCCCCGAAATTCGTCAGATTCATCGGCCTGAACACGCCTTCCGTAGCCGGAGTTTACAACTTCACACTCTTCGTAGCCGACCACACCAACCAGCTCGGTCTCCCCGATTTCGTGAACGCCTGGAACAAAACGTTTCAAGTTCCAGTGAGCATGAACGACAACCCCGCCAGCATAACAGGAACCATATGCGACTCGGATAACCACGCAATTCCGGGCATTTGCCCAACAATACTAGCTAAAGGCGTGGTTTATGCGCGAAACATCAACACCGGGCAGGAATCGAGAGTGTATGTAAACCAAACCACGGGATTTTTCAACCTAACCGGCCTTGCACCTGGAGACTATGTAATTCAAGGCTCTGCAGGAATTTTCCATGGCGTAGCATACTCCTTCTCGCGCGCAGATTGCACGAACTCCCCAGGTTGTTCATACATTGTCCATAACCTCAACAGAGGTTCCTCGATCTCGATGGGCGATCTCCCACTCGCACGGTCCCCGCAAGCATGTGGATCAATTGAATACTACCAATCACCGAGTCTGACGCACCTCTCTCATTCTCTATCGGATCATCCTTATCTCAAGAATGCGGGAATCAAGACGCTAAACATCACTGTGGAAGCCACAGATCAGCAGGGACACGTCTACAGATACCAGAATGTATCACTCGACCTAGCAAGCGACAGTTTCACAATAATCACGGGGGGCGGCGTCAAATATGTTGGACTGGATCCCTACGGAACCGAATTTGCAGGCCTCCCAGGCATCGCAGCTGCCTACCCGTTGAACGTTACTGTTTGGATCACAGGCTACCTACAATCAGTTTCTGAATTTGTACGAGGCAGGACTCCGGCAGGGCAGGCTCCTCCTTTCTGCACCAATATAGTCTCACCGTCACCGATTGTGATGAAGACAGGCGGCGTCATAACTGGAACGATCCAGCTTCTTGGCGCTCCACCAATCAATGGCATCCGCCCTGAAACTCCCCATGATGGGGAGGTCACACTTGGATTGGTTCCGACGGATGCGCTCTTTGGCGGAAACATATTGATACAAGCCTGGGATCACACAGGCACACTGCGTGGGATAACCGTTCTTAACGGCACTCTCCCAGACGGACGAACATGCTATGCAAGTCCAGCATTGTCACCGCTCTGCAAAATCAAGATCATAAGCCCCACAACGATACGGTTCTTCATCATCGGGTTCAGCGAGCATTATAATCGAACGTGGTCAGGAACTTGGGGTTTGAAAGACACAGGGTTGCCTCAGGATCAAGGCTATCAACTTACAGTATTCATGCGAGGCTACGAGCAAGTCGCAACCTCTCCTTTTGCTCTTCTTGGGGGAGGAAATCAGAGTGTCACGATTCAAATGGTTAGGGGCGGCGCCATTTCTGTGGGAGTGTTCTCTTGGGACAATCGACCGGGGGGCAGGTCTTTGCAGGCGCTACAGCCCTTCAGGTTTATCTCGTTACCCTATCCCGCCCGAGCGAGAATATACTTCTACAGTTCCGCTGGGTTGACGGTCGGTTACGTTGAGCGATTAATGAGGTTAGGTGTACCAAATGGACTTGCTACGCCGAGTTCTTTCACTGCAGTCTTCGCAGGCCAAAATCGGAGCCCGCGCGAGATCTGGTTCTATGGAGACGAACCCACACATCTGACCAACGACACTTACACGGTCAAGGCGTATACGCTCGGCTATGTTCAACAAATTCAGGACATATCCACTCATGTGGATCTCGCCGGCTTCGCAACCGTACTTATCGCTCTCCTGTTGGGGAACGAGATTGACCTAGTTACGCCAGTTTTCTCTCAACCAACATTATTCGGGAACCTTCCCGAACACGACCACGGCGTAGCAGAGACATACTTGGGATCCCTCACGGGAGCCGTACCAGCGAACATGACTGAGGGGGCTCCTTCGATTGATTTCCCGATCTTTGGTTTTGGAGGAATGGTCCAAGACAAAACGTTCAACGGCCAAGGACATTTCTTCTACGTTACGCATGATGGAACTCGTTATTTCGACTACGGCCTTGATGTTGGGAACTATACTACTCAGGTTCCAGAATTTGGGTTCAACAGGCACTTCACGCCATTGGACACCGTATTAACAACTTTCACCGATCTGTTTCTCGAGCAGGGATCTGTGTTGGAGATCATCTCTATGGCGAGAATAATCAGCTCCACCACTCCTGTTCAGGGTTGGATTGGCGGTGGCGGTTCTGTTGGTGCAGTCATTCCTCTATCGTGGGTGACGGTTCAGGCAAGAAGCGGAACGATCAGCCGTAGCGTTCCAACCCTAGACGGGTTCTATGACGGACCTGGAGCGATTAATCTCCCCGGCGGCACTTACAACATTACATTCTCCGTGGCCTTCTACCAACCCCAAACCGCACTAAACATCCCTGTCCAGTGGGGCGGCGACTACGTAGTGCTGCCGCCTAGGGGATTTCTCTGCCCGATAGTCGATCCCTCTGTTTGCACATCATCCGGATCATTCCAGCCTTTCTCGATGGTTCAAGCACCAATCGACTATCAGATGATCGCTTTTGCGCAGACAACGACTCTGCTCGTTTTGTTCACTGGCGGAATCTTACTTATTTACGAGCGCAGGAGGATTCAGTTCGAATTTTCAGCTCCTCCGATTTGAGGCATGACTGAGCTGTGTAAGTGCGTAGGACGATTTAGAAGAACTGGGCTTCTGCCTCCAACATCTCCGCAGGCGTGTCGACCGTGGAATATGCTTGGAGTGGTTGGTCATTTAGTGTCAGAAAGGTCTCTCCCCACTTGAACAAGCCGAGCAACCGAATTGCACTTTCTCTGAAGCCGGTTATTATCAGGGAAGCTGCCAGCGCTTCCACCGAGGACAACTTGTGAGGCTTGGCGTAGTTGACCGGATTTGCCGCGAGTAGGGTCGGTAGCTTTCTAGGTTCGCCCGGCGATCGGATGGCGAAAGCTCCTTGAACTTTCTCCCATGAGCAGTCAACGACGATCAATCCGTTCCCGAGGATCTGACTTCGATCGTTGGGTAGAATGGTTTTGGAAGCGAACGGGTTCAGCACTATTGCTCTTCGCGGAATCTGGTTTAGTCTGAAGAGAGGCTTTGCCATCCTATGCCTCGCCATTTTTGCAGCGCTACATTTTCTCGGATCATCCTGCTTCAAGAGCACAACAAATATTGGGGGCTCATCGCCGGGCGGATGATCGCGCAAAGTTCATCGAACACCTGAGATTAGTTTCTTCTCAAGAATCGCTTTGTGACACATCGGATCATTCATGATTTTCGGGATATGTTCCAGAAGGTCGGTCGGCGTTAGGTGATATCCAAATCTCTCCTCGGCAAAGTCTCCTGCGGCACCATTTATGAAAGCTCCCGCAACCGCGGCTCTGAAACCATCAACACCCTGAGCCATCAAACCCGCAACTATGCCAGAGAGCACATCACCCGTCCCTCCCACTGTCATGCCGGGATTGCCCGTATTGTTCAGCTTGACGCGCACTCCATCTGAGATTAGATCAGTATGTCCCTTCAGAAGCACAACTGCCCCGCACGCAGAAGCGAATTCTCTAACCTCATCCAGACGCGTCTTCGAATCCCTCGACGGCGCCTTACCGGAAATCACTTGAAACTCGCCAGCGTGAGGAGTGACGACTACAGACCCATCAAACATCCTCTTTCTAATCAGGCCTAGAGCATTCAACCCGTCAGCATCCAAAAGCAGAGGTTTCCTGCGTTGAATTGCGAGTGCCACTATCTTCCGGACAGCTAACACAGTCTGCCTGTTCAATCCTAGCCCTGGTCCTACCACAACGGCGCTAGCCTTCTCCAAGTACTCTCGCAGAAGCCCAACTTGGGAGCCAGCCAGGTTCTGACCTGGCAGTTTCAGTGTGATCAAGTTAGGAGAAGCAGAAGAAATTGCCAGCGCAGCCTTTTCTGGCGCAGCCACGAATACAAGGTCGGCTCCAGTACGGTAGGCTGCCAATGCAACGAGTGTTGGAGCACCGCTGTAGACCTCGCTACCTCCGATGACCAACAAGCGTCCGAATTCACCCTTATGGGCCTCTGGAGATCTTCGCACAACAACGGCGTTCACATCCCCAGGACCAGCGAAAATCGCTGCCTCGGGAGGTATCCCAATGTCTGCAACTTTGACCTCGCCGCAGAATTTCTTTGCCTTCAAGAATCCTTTCTTCATAGAGTGCAGAGTTACAGTAAGGTTGGCTCGCACGGCCTGACCTAGAATCTCACCTGTGTCTGAGTCTATGCCCGTTGGAACATCTACCGCAACTTTGAATCCGCGACTGGCGTTGATCACTTCCACAGCTCGCATTATTGGCTGACGGAGCTTTCCTCTCACTCCAGTGCCAAGGAGCGCATCGACTAGAATATCGGAATCTGACTCAGACAGGGCCGATGAATCACGCAACTGCTCTATCCTGACTGTGGATGACATGGCTCTGAGCACCCGCCAATTCGTTGCTGTCGCCTGGTCTGAGATCGCACTCTCTTCTCCCACGAGTCTGTAAGTTACTTTGAACTCTCTGCTCGCAAGGTGACGAGCGGCGACCATGCCGTCGCCTCCGTTTCGCCCTGTCCCGCCATAAATGACAACCGAGCTTCCCCTCCCGAAGC
>PMBQ01000234.1 GCA_003152955.1 Candidatus Bathyarchaeota archaeon | reverse complement strand
GCCTCAGGCCTGCTGATTCCCAAGACGAGCAGTAGAGCGATTACAAGCCCTTCTGGAACAGCGGATACTATGAGCATATTAGCGCCTGTAGAATTCTCCGCGCAAGAACTCAAGAGGATAGCCTCGAAGATCAACGGAGCAATAATCTGGGGCGGCGGTTTGAGTCTAGCCCCAGCCGACGACGCCTTCATCACTGTCGAATATTCTCTTCAGCTCGATCCTGAACCTCAAATGATCGCGAGTATTCTAGCGAAAAAGCTCGCTGTCGGCACTGACTTCCTAGTGCTTGACATTCCGACCGGGGAAGGTGCGAAGATTGCAACATCCGAGGAAGCTCGTCGTCTGGGAAATAGGTTCATTGATCTTGGAGTAAAATTGGGGATCAAGATAAGGTGCGGAGTCACTTACGGAGGACAACCCGTGGGTCATGCGGTTGGACCGGCACTTGAGGCTAGGGAGGCCCTTCAAACACTTGAGGGAACCGGCCCCACCAGTCTTGTTGAGAAATCTACTGCTCTAGCAGGCATGTTGCTTGAGATGGCAGGAAAAGCACCCAAAAACAACGGTCAAGAAATGGCAAAGGAAATTCTCCAAAGCGGGCGCGCTTTGCAGAAGATGAAGGAGATAATCGAAGCACAGGGCGGAGATCGGAATATCAAATCGGGGGAGATCCCCGTGGGGACACACAAGCAGACAATAACCGCTCCGACCGACGGTTACGCAACACATGTTTCAAATGCAGCCATCAACCAGATCGCAAGAGCGACTGGTGCGCCTAGCGAAAGAGGATCAGGAGTAGTGCTCTACCTAAAGAGAGGCCACAATGTTACTAAGGGTGAACCAATCCTCGACATCTACGCCGAAAGACAGACGAAGCTCGAGGAAGCCTATTCACTAGTGGCTAAACTTCAACCGGTCTTAATTGAAGGAATGCTCCTCGAAGAAATCCCAGAATTCTAACCTGCCGTCGTGAACATCGGAAAGTCTTTGTGTGTATTCGTGACAATTGAGATCCGCTGGTAGGATTGGCACAGCTCTACAATCGAATAATGAAGTTTGATAAACGAATTCGCTTCGCTGCCTTGGTTGACGGTAACGGCCGAATATTGGAAGGCGGCATGAGAGAAGGCGTTGAACCTATCGAGCCCCTCGAGAAGACACCGCAACTCATAGCGAAATTGGTGGCTTTCGAGAAGGCGGAGGACCTGGCCGATTTCTTCGGAAAACCCCAATACTCTATTCTAGTCCACGAGAAAATCACCGCGATGATCTTCCGCTCAGGAAAGACACTCATACTAATAACGGCCGACAGGAAATTCGTGCTCAACAAAGTCGCTAGACTCTGCAAGCTTGTGACCAAGGATTAGACTTACAGAGCAATTCTCTAGCGTTAGGCTCCATTCGGTTTTGAAAAAGCTTCACTGAGTCAGGCTTCGATAACTTCGCACTTTACTTGTTTGAGTATTTCCGTGGCTTTGTCTGGTTCCAATCGAATCGTGTAGAGTCTGCTCCGAGTACGCAACTTAAGCTTCACAACATCCTTTAGTCTCTTCACGCGGCATTCGCTTGCGCGCTCGGATATTCGGACGAATTCCTCTGAGTCTGCTATTTCTGAGGGCATCTTGTACCCGGCTCTTGGCGGCTAGAGAATAATCCGGTAATATAAATCTGGTCAGGCTGTGAATATCAGGGTTTCTTCCTCATAGCGTCTTCCGTCCACGACAGAGCCTGGCGGTTTTTCTTGGACGCGTCTAGCTGATAATAGTTCATGAAGTTCTCGGTTCGCTTCTTGTTTAGTTTTGCCTTGTTTTGTCAGCATGTCTAAGGGGATGTCGACCCTCAAGGGGCGCGATGGCATTATGTGCCGAGTCACCTTATGCGGAAGGAGCGATCCGTGGACGCCGAAATCCGTGATCTGTTGCTTGGTAAATATTGGAACTCTAATTACCAAGTCCACTATTCCAGATCTGAGGCTCTGAAGAGCAACCTCCTCGGTCTGATA
Source organism: Candidatus Bathyarchaeota archaeon (assembly GCA_003152955.1). Next base: position 3,814 of record PMBQ01000234.1, on the reverse strand, counting down.
GTCAACGTGATATCCTAACGCGACGATTGCCTGTTCCAACGTGATTGCAGTTTTTGTGAACTCAGTTGGGTTTCTGGTCTGCTTGAGAGAGTAGCGCGATCCGTTCTTTGTCAAGATAATCGTATGATAGTCGGGATCCAATTGCTCGATATCTCTTTCAAGTTTAGCGTAACTTGGTTCGCTATCTGGCATCACTTTCCTCGCGAGCTCTTCAGCTTCGTTAACAGTGAATAGCCTGAACCAAGAGCCGACTTTGATCATTGGATTGCTATAGTCCACAAGGCAACAGGGTGCGAAACGGCATTCGAGGAGTTTCAGCGAACTATATCGGTGCATGCCATCAAGTATTACATACGTGTCTTGGTCGACGATCAGTGGATCGCGAACTATGCCTTGAGCTTTCACCGCGTCGGACAGCGATTTCACAATGTGATTGATTACTTCTTCATGAGGTTTCAGGGCATTTATGTCGACAAGAGAAATGTGGAAGGTGAGATTCGAGGAACTGATCTCCATACGTGTTGCCCCGAACAATATCGAAATTGAATTCCTGTAACCCCTAAGGGTCACTTACAAATGCTTAGTTTGAGAACGACAGAAGTAACAAGGAAGAAAAAAAAGAAATTAAAACGGGACGTTCCGAAGGGTTATCGTGCGTCAACCTACTTCGTGAACTTCGTCATCTTGGTGCCACAAACAGGGCAGGTTCCCCGCATCATGTTGCGTCCCTTCACCGTTTTCTCCATGGTAGTCTTATCGTCCGGAACGGTCTGCTTCCGTTTGCATTTCACGCAAAACATTTCAGCCAATCAATATTCCCTCCCTTTTGTGCGACAAGTTGTTTGTAGCGCGTAGCGAAGCCATAAAAGGCTTTGGTAACGTGCCGGGTGATTCACAATGATTCTTGGCGAAACGGCCGAGAATTGACGGTTCAGTATGAATCATTCTCTCGGATCTTACACGGATTTCTTCAGAAACAATAAAACGCATATGTAAGCAGAAGATGATACTTGCGTCGGTGCACTTCTTGACTGCACGCAAACTGATCTCGGTCATAGGAACAGGAAAACTTGGAAGTGCTGTGGCTCTTCAGGTTGCAAGCAGAGAATTGGGTGATCTACGATTAATCGATGTTATTCAAGGCCTGCCTCAAGGCGAGGCTCTCGACCTTGGCCAAATGGCCGCGGAACAAGGTGCCGACGTCGACATAGTGGGATCGAACGATTACAAAGACATTGCAGGTTCTGATCTTATTGTCGTGATCGGAGGGCTCGGAAGAAAGCCAGGCATGACTAGACTGGATCTGCAGGCGAAGAACGAAGATATCATTCACGGAATCTGCGAGAAGATTGTCCAATATGCTCCCAAATCCCTTGTCTTGATGGTAACTAATCCGCTGGACATAATGACTTTTCTGGCTTGGAAGGTCACGGGTTTTGAACCTTCACGTGTCTTCGGCCAGAGCGGAATGCTGGACACAATGCGTTTCAGATATTTCATTTCTAAAGCTCTCGGGGTTTCAACAAGTTCCATCCAGGCTATGGTTATCGGTGAACATGGTGATTCCATGGTCCCACTACCGAGATACTCTACTGTCAATGGTGTGCCAATAACTGAACTCATGTCACCGGCTCAAGTGGCGGAAGCAATAGATCGCACTCGGAAAATTGCTGCAGAAGTCATTGCTCTCAAAGGGGCGACGATCTACGCCCCCGCACACGGTATTACACGGATGGTAGAGAGCGTGATGAAAGACAAGAAAATGGTGTTATGCTTGACTGCGCATTTGAACGGCGAATATGGTCTCAAAGATATCTACGTAGACGTCCCCGCAGTGTTAGGAGCGCGAGGCGTGGAACGAGTGATAGAACTGAAACTTGACGATGATGAGAGAACTGCATTTCTGAAGTCTGTTGAAGTCGTGAGAACTGCGGTCAGCCATCTCACGACTGTTAATGTTACGTAGACGGTCCACCCGCCAGCTGTCTTGCTCTAGCAACCCTGTTCGCGATTTGCGCCGCAACGACGCCGGCCGCGATTCCGGAATCAATGTTCACCACCGCCAGACCGAGAGAACAGGCTTGCAGCATTGCCATAAGTGCGGCCTCTCCATGGCCTCCATAACCATATCCTGATGATGAAGGCACCCCTACCAGCGGTATGTCCACGAGGCCTGCAACAACGGTTGGTAACGCGCCTTCGCGACCTGCCACTACAATCAGGCAGTCAACCTCGTTCTCAATCATACGTCGCAACGGCTCCACGATCCTGTGAATTCCAGCGACACCCGCGTCAGCTTCCATGAACGTGTCGCAACCCATCTCTTCTGCAACCATCATCGCCTCCTCTGCCACAGCGAGGTCAACCGTCCCTGCGGTGACGATTCCAACTTTGCCGCCCGTTTTCGATTTGTGATGGCCCTTCGTTCTGATTACGGTTGATCTGGCATGTTGGAACCGCGTGCGTTCATAACCGTCTCTGAATTTCACATCTAAACTTGAGAACTGGGAATCATCTAGTCGACTAACAATAACACGTCCAGTTCTTTCAATCATTTTGGCGCATATGCTGACGAGGTCGTCATTTGATTTTCCTTCGGCCAACACAATTTCGGGTACGCCGTGTCGGACTTCTCTTGAGATGTCGAGTTTTGCGACATTCGCAACCTGTTCAACTACGTTGATCCGTAGCGCTTTTTCGGCCTCTTCGACAGTGATTTCGCCGCTAGCGAGCTTTTCCAATATTTCGCGCAGAAATTTTCGCCGCCTCGAAATGCCTAAGTACACTGAGCGATGGGATGTTCCATAAAATGTTAGCATCAAAGTCTGGCAAAGCTTCGACGGGGGTCAGTCACGTTCTACCTGCGATGTCGAGTGATTTGCAGAGGAAAACAGAACTCATACTCAACGAGATTCAGAGCTTTCGGCGGGTCATCGTGGCGTTCTCTGGTGGAGTCGACAGTACGCTCGTTGCGCACCTTGCAAAGCTCGCCGTAGGCGAAGAGGCGGTAGCTGTGACTGCCGATTCTCCCAGCCTGGCATCTTCTGAATTGGAGGAAACCAAGCAACTCGCAAGACAGATTGGGATAAGGCAGATTATTGTCAGAACGGAGGAACTTGAAGACCCAAATTACGCAACGAATCCCTCGAACCGTTGCTACTTCTGTAAGAAAGAGTTGAGTCAGAAGCTCAAAGANNGAAAGAATTGGCCGTCAAGTTGAAGGTTCCATTCATCCTAGATGGGACGAATGCGAACGATCTGGCTGGACACCGCCCCGGAGCGGCTGCATTGTCTGAAGGAGGCGTGAGAAGGCCGCTAGCTGAGGCCGGCATGACCAAAGCTGAAGTTAGGGAACTTGCAGAATTGTTTGGCTTGCCGAACTTTGACAAGCCCTCAATGCCCTGCCTCTCCTCGCGCGTTCAATACGGTCAATTGATCACTCCGGAAAGGTTGTTGAGGATTGAAAGATCCGAAGCATATATTCGCTCTTTAACTGGGGCGAAGGAATTGCGGGTACGCGATCACGGAAACCTTGCAAGAATTGAGGTTGGTCGAGATGAACGACGTGTTTTCTTCAATGAAGAAATGCTGGATAGGATTACTGCAGGACTTCGCGAGTACGGTTTCATGTATGTTACCTTCGACCTACTGGGATTCAGGAGCGGTAGCATGAACGAGCTCCTAAATACCGATGCAAAATCCGATGTGGAGCGCCACGAAACGGCTGGTCCGAAATCCTAACCTACCCGCCATGGGCCACCGGTAATAATGACAACTCATCGTCTTCGGTGAGTTTCGTTTCCATACCGTCCAG
>PMBQ01000319.1 GCA_003152955.1 Candidatus Bathyarchaeota archaeon | reverse complement strand
ACAACAACAGAGACAACAACCACAACTACACAAATGGACCAGCCAAGAGTCTGCGGCAATTGTGGAGCCAACCTTAGACCGCAGGTACGGTTCTGCGATAAGTGCGGCGCGACCACTTGAATTTGAACTGGTCATGTGTGTGGGGCTAGTGGCGAGAGCATCGGAAACTAATCAAGTCAAAATCGGCAAGTGAGCCCATCGAGATAGTTTCAAAACGAGACATTAGGCTCGATAGATTGCGTTTGAACGTACTTTACCAAGCACGCTAGAGGCAACTATTCAGTGGGCCGTCCACCAGCAGTTAAACCCTTACGAACGTCTTTTCTGTGTACGCAAAGAACTAGAATGAGAATTGCGAAAGCAAAAGGAACCAGCGGGTCGAGGTTCTCTGGAACCGCCAAAACTCCAAATTCCAATACCGAAATGTAGGGCAGCCCACACAGGTCAAGACCGTTGCCGTACGCATCCGTGATAGTCAGATCCAATATGAACGTCGCCCAAGGTCGCCGTTTGAGAAGGCAGTTGACTAATCGCCATTTCGTCAAGAATTTCGATTTGCACATTTGATTGATATGATTTACCATAGGCGTCTCTTTTGTGCAGATCTAGACTCCGTCTCTTACGACGCCTTCCCGGGCGGTAATCGACTCTACTTGTTTGGATAGAACGCGACGATTGGAGACCTCCCTCAGGATTAGCAACTTCGTTGGGCGAGTTCAGCTGTCGTCTAGCAGGCTTCTCTTCTTGCTCCCTGTTCTCACTCCAGTTTGACTGATGCGGTTGAGAATCGTACGCATCTTTTGCTCTTTGCGGAGGCTGCTCCAATAGTAAGCTTCGTCAACAGTGCCTTCGGCCATCAAGATTGTGACCTTGCCGATTCCGGTTCTTCCTGTCCTTCCCCTTCGCTGTATTGTTCGTATTTCGGACGGCACTGCCTCGTAGAAGATAACGTGGTCGACATCCGGAACGTGTAGGCCCTCCTCACCTATGCTTGTCGTTACGAGGACGTTGAACTTGCCAGACTTGAAATCCTCGAGAGTTTTCACTTGCTCCTTCTGTGATAGGCCTTGACCGGAGCCCTCCCTACCTGCGTGGCCGACGAAGCGAACCGGGCGAGCTCCCTCATCTCCTAGACTTGATACGATCCGGTCGACGGTGTCTCGATACTGCGTGAATACTATAATGCGACTAGCTGGGTTCGCCGTCAATTGCTGCGTGAACAGGTCGGAAAGGACGCTCAGTTTTGGATGCGACGTGTGAATATTCTCACTCAGCTGGATAGCAGTTTGAACTCGCTGATCTTTCAATAGGCTTTTGATGGTTCGTTTAGGATTCTCCGACATGCGGCTGAGATACTGCCTCAAATTCTGAATGTCTTGGGTTTCAAGCAGTTCTATACCGTGGAGCAGAGNNACGCCTCTTCCGGAGCCTCATGATTAGCTGCTGTCTCAGGTCCAAGAGCAGTTTCTTTGGGATTAACTCGATATTCGGGAGGACTTTCATTGTTTTGAGTTTCTGTATTTTCTCCTCGCTAACGCTTCTAAGTAGGCGGCTTATTTCCCGGTAGCTTTCAGGTAGTGAGACACGTTTCCAATCTATTGCGATTGAGTGAACGTAGGGTTGAATGTCCTCGTCATATTCTGACCTAACCTCGATCTGTTTGATGAATAGGTTCTCACAGACCATCTGAATCTGCTCCTTCTTCCCCCCAGGGGAAGCCGTTAACCCAAGAACGAGCGGATTAGTGGCCGATTGCTCATATTTCAAAGCGAGTTGCGTGTAGTCGTAGTCCTTCACACATCTATGCGCCTCATCGAAAACCATCAAGCAGACATCCGAAAGCCCGTAACGGCCTGCTCGTACGTCGTTCGCGATGACTTGTGGCGTGGCGAAAATGAAGTTGGATTCAGCCCAGATCTCTCGCCGCCTATCAGCAGGTATCTGACCAGTTAGATGATTGCAGATGGATTTGGTGAAGTGGTTGGTGAAAACGGCATGGTGCTGAATCACAAGGGGTCTTGTCGGAGCCAGAACCACAACCTTACAATTCCCATGTTGTTCCAATCTCTTCTCAGCCACTAGGACTGCAATCACGGTCTTCCCTAGGCCGGTGGGCAACACGACGAGTGTGTTTGCTTTCGATGCGACCTCTGAAATACGTATCTGATACTCCCGGTTCTCCATAACACTCACCTTCTTGAAACAGCATTACAAAACACGACCGCCGATCAATGAAACCTCTATCTAATCAGGCTCTCCTCTCACACTTTCCAACCGTGAGAACTGTGATGCACCCGTAAATTGTTGTCAAAATCACCACCCATCTCAGCTCAATTAAGATAATTGGCCGCATTAGTTATGCTTCTTGGTAGACAAGACTGGATTCAATGAGCTTGATTTGGTGTGCAAGGCAGGGATACTGAAACAATGCCCAACGTGCTTTTTGTCTGTACAGCCAATCTTCAGCGAAGTCCTACTGCAGCGGATCTCTTCCAAAACTGGAATGGAGTTTGGTATGCTGGATCGGCGGGAACAATGCCCTTCTTGGGCCGCAATCATTTGACCCAACAGCAAGTCGACTGGGCGGATTTGATCATAGGGATGGAATCCCACCATGTCGAATACATTCAGACTCATTTCAAGACTAATCCAGGCAAGATCAGAGTGCTGAACATACCCGACAGATATTTCCGCGATGATCCTGATCTCGTTAAGGAGCTCAACAACAAGGTCACTCCAATTCTCGAAACGTGGAAGCCCAGCTCCCCTTCTTAGAAGAGTGGAGGGATTTTGAGTCAAAATCCAAGTCTGACGGTTGTGATCGTACTGAAGTTTGTGCTTTGAGCTTTGACAAGTTTTGGTGAAATCGTACGTAGCTTCAGAAAAAGTCGAGTCGGACCGAGGTATCTGAAGGTTTACCGCTGTTTGGCTCCGCATTTAGAGCAGAAGATTACGCCTGGCGTTATCTCCGCACCGCAGTTGATACAGAAACTCTTCGGTTGCGCAGACATTGGAGCCGAGGAGGGAGCGTAAGAAGCCGCTACCTGCTCTGGACCTACCTTGACAACGACAGTCTTCGCTACGCTATCGCCCAACCTCTGTTTTTTGCTTGATCTCGAAATAAGTATCATGCCGATTATGTACAGGAAGGCAGGCTATCGACTATTCGGAGAATGTT
>PMBQ01000386.1 GCA_003152955.1 Candidatus Bathyarchaeota archaeon | reverse complement strand
TATTCATGGCCAGGGGCGGCCGAGATCCTACAAGGCTCGGATCCGTAAGGCCCTCATGGATGTCAATACCCAAACGAGTGCCCTCGGCCACGGGATTGGAACGAGCCCGGTTAATGTACTCCAATACCAGCTGATCTGAGGGCGTCGGATCACCAGAGTCATAGAGCACTGCAGCTCTGACGGTCGGCGTCATCACGACCGCTGAGAACCATAACGCGGCTAACGTTAAGACGATGCAAGCGAACGAAACAAGCCGCCTCAATGTCGGGAACAAGATTCTGTTTCACTTCCACCTGAGATCCAACACTGGCAATAGCCGCAGCCAAAGTCATAGAGCGAGAACTGGGGCCGATGTCTTAGCTGCGATGCTGAGATCGGTCTTTGAACAATATATATGAAACGAGAATCAAATGACGTTGAAGCACTCCGACATAACAACTCCGCCTCTTTCAACTTCCAAATAGGCACGTTTTTTGAAATATCTAACCGACACACCCAAACAACAAGGTCGAGCAACTCGCTGCAATGTATTCGAAGCGACAATTCTACTCAAGAACATGGATTTGCCTCACCTACGACTGAAATTCGATACCCGTAATTGTTTCTGGTAAGAATCACTGACCAAGCACTTGGTCTAGTGAATCCATGGCGTTGGTCAGATCTCGCTCCGAATTGTAGATATGGAACGAAAATCGGATACCGTTGAAACGCTGCGACACTATCACGCCTCTTTTCACCAAGGCAGCAGCAATTGCTGACTGATTACGGTCTGCAAACCTAAAGGAAGCAATGCTTGCCTGAGAACTAATCTCCGCAGGCGTCAGGGCAATGGCGTCATGATATCTATCCTTCATCATTCTCACAAAGCTTTGAGTCAACGAGATCACGTGGTTTGTTGCCGCTGAATAACCGTATTCCTTGAGATATCTGACGGATTCACCTAAACCGATTGCAGACGAGTAACTCATTGTACTGTACTCGAATTTCTTCGCATCTTTGGGAAAAGTCATCCTTGTAGCATCCAAGTCATAAGGTACTGGGGTGCTCCGCCAACCAACAAGAGATGGTTCCAGCTCTTTCAGAAGATCATCACGTACATAGAGAATCGCCGCGCCAAAGGGACCAAGTAAGCCCTTGTATCCACCCGCGACTAGCACATCGATATCATCATTATGGACATCAATCGGCATTAGGCCGGCTGATTGTGTCGCATCAACTACAAGAATCGCACCATGCGAATGCGCAAGCTCCGATAGCCAGCGAAGGTCGAACCGCTGTCCTGTTCCGTACTCGACATGACTGATCGATATCACGGACGTATGTTCATCGACGAGATTCTCCAGTTCATCTGTGCTGATCACTCCATCATGGTTTCGAGCCAGACGGACCTCGAGTCCAACCGACCGGCCCAAGCGCATCCATGGATATACAACGCTGGGAAAATCCGCATCTGTACTAACAACGTTTCCCCCTTTCTTGAGATCAAGCGACCAAGCCACAGCACAAATTCCTTCGGTCGCACTTGAAAGAACTGCAACCTCGTCCCGCTTTGCGTGAATGAGAGAGGAAGTTTCATCTCTAGCACCTTCTAGAGCCTGAGTTTCCGCCTCCTCATCGAACCCAATCGTGCCGCCGGCAGCTATCTTCTGTTGAAACTCAATCATACTTTCAATCGCTGGTCGCGGCATCAAGGAGATTGAAGCTGAATTCAGATATGTCACAGTTCGAGCCGTTGGAAAGTCATCCAAAACCGCTTGAGCCATAGTTGTGTCACTCAGATGAGACCCTGGGTCACCTCTGACCTGCGGGAAAAATATGACTGCCAGTTTCAGAATCTGAATCGCAGGGAGCACGAGCACGCTACTCTATTGTATCTCAAGCATTGGGGGGCCAGCAATGAAGAAGTTCTCACTCCCTTCGGCATCAGGCGATGTGTCGCTCAATGAAAGTCACGTCATAAAGCAGGAACAGGTCACAATTGTCCCAAGAAGATTCTGGGATAACAAAGGTGAGAACTGAGAATCGAACGCGTGTCTTTTTATCGGACGAAGCTCAAGGGCCTCTGAAATTGGACGCCCTGTGACTTCTTCGAGTGCTACCCAAACAAATGAGGACTGATGAAAATGGACCTTCTATCCTCTCTGTTCTACAAGTATCGAAGATTCGCAAAAATGTTGCAGATATTTGCGATGGTCGTTGGACCGGGCATTATCGTGATGGTTGCTGATAATGATGCGGGCGGTATCACTACCTACGCGGTGACCGGTGCCAAGTTCGCTTACAGCTTCATTTGGATCGAGTTACTGCTTTTGCCTGTATGTTATGTCTGTCAAGAAATGACAGTCCGCTTGGGAGCGGTAACCAAGCGCGGTCACGCGGAGGCAATCTTTGACGCTTTCGGGTCATTCTGGGGATGGTTCTCTCTGAGCGATTTGGTCCTCACTGACTGGCTGACCACTGTTACCGAATTCATCGGCATAACTGCAGCTCTGAGCATCTTCCACGTCCCTCCCTTGCTCGCCGTGATTGGAGCTATTATTCTCATCTTTGCGATGGTCATACAGGGACGTTACTGGACCTGGGAAAAAATTGTCTTGGTGTTCTGCGTGCTCAACTTGATCTATATTCCGGCCGCTTTCTTGGTCAATCCCTCTGTTTCAGCTATCCTGCGAGAGGGAGTAATCCCCGGCTTCCCATATGGCATCAATAGCGATGTAGTCTTTTTCTTGATGGCCAACGTCGGTACCACGATTGCCCCGTGGATGATCTTCTTCCAGCAGAGTGCCGTCGTGGACAAAGGTTTGCGTGAAAGGGATATTCGCTGGGAACGTCTGGACACCGCCATGGGTTCATTCTTCACCATAGCGGTGGGAGTATTCATTATCATCGTTACGGGCACGCTGCTCCGGGGGGTGAACATCGAGAGTGCCGCCCAAGCCGCCGTGTTAATCATGCCAATTAACCATTACATAGGTACGTTCATGGTAATCGGCCTCTTCGATGCAGGACTACTGGGGGCCATTTGCATATCGCTAGCCAGCTCTTGGGCACTTGGTGAAGTCTTCGGCTGGGCGCATTCCCTGAATCAGAAAGTCAGCCAGGCGCCATGGTTCTATTTGTTCCGCCTGATCATTCTGGTTACTGCCGGAGCTGTAGTTCTAATCCCGGGTGCGCCCCTGATTCTAATCACTCTTTTCGTGCAAGTCATAGCCGTCACATTACTCCCTGCCGCACTGGTCTTCTTGATTCTTCTTCTCAACCAAGCGGATATAGTGGGAAAGTACAAGAACTCCCGGTTCCAAAATGTGGTAGCTTCAGTAATAGTAGCCGGCATCATAATCCTGTCAACCCTCTACGCCGTAACCACTCTCTTCCCAGAATTCCTGAAGTGAAATTGAATGAAGTATAAGTGGCTGAGAATATGAGGAACAGGCTGCGAGAGTCAATTGACAAGATACGAGAAATCAACCGTAGGTACTCGAAGCCTCGCATAAGAATGTCCAGAAGTGTGCGGTTTGCCCTACTGATGCTGCGACTATACCTGTTAATATTGGTAATATTGCTTGCTTACAGGTTCATGACTTTGACATTGTTGAAGTGAGACAAAGACGGCCGACAGGGATTATGAATGACAGTGAATTCAGGCCAGATTCAGGATCGTCATCAGAATAACTCGATCGCAGACAGAAAGGACGCGCGATACATCCTTCTAAGCGAGATTGCTAACAAGAAAGTCCAAACCGAGAGTGGAATCTCAATTGGCAGACTAAAGGATCTCGTGTTCAAGGATGACCCACACTATGCGGAAGTGACGAGTCTAATTGTCGGACGGTCAATGGGCCGTCCTCCTTTGAACATACCTTGGAACAGTGTTATCAACGTGGGTACTGAGAGGACGGTCGTACAAGATCCCATTGAAGGCCAATTCTTGGAGATCAATGAGGATGAGGACCAGCTTCTACTCTGGGATAGAATTATCGACAAGAGAATCCTCGATACGAAAGGATTCGCTGTGGAGGTTGTCTATGACATACAGCTTTTGCTGGTAGACAATAAGCTCTTCATCGTCGGGGCCGATGTCGGTCGGCAGGCACTTATGCGCAGACTAGGTCTCCGTAGAAT